>JASHRH010000123.1 GCA_030037475.1 Acidobacteriaceae bacterium | reverse complement strand
GAATCCATCGTCGAAGCCCTCGCCACCTTCCGCAGCGTTCGCCGGCGCCTTGAGGTGCGTGCGGAGGTCAATGGCATCACCATCATCGATGACTTCGCCCACCACCCCACAGCGATTCGCGAAACGCTTCGCGCTTTGCGCGCCGCGTACCCCGGGTGCCGTCTCTGGGCGGTGCTGGAGCCGCGCTCGAACACGCTCCGGCGCAATGTCTTCGAGCGCGAGCTGGTGGAGAGCTTGTCCCTGGCGGACCGCGTCGTGCTGGCCGCCGTCTTTCAGTCTGACAAAATCCCCGAAACCGAGCGCCTGCATCCGGAGAATGTCGTCGCCGCGCTCGCCGCTGCCGGACGCGACGCCGTGCTCCTTACCGGCGCCGACGCCATTGTTGCGAGGCTTGCGCCGCGCCTTCGCTCCGGCGACGTAGTGGCCATCCTTTCAAATGGCGGCTTCGACGGCATTTACGACAAACTCCCGGCTGCTCTGAAACAAGTCGCGCAGAAAGCCTGAGACATGTTCGCCGCGTTCGTCCTCTTCTCCACCTGGATTATCCTCGGCATTCCCGCCGCTCTCGTTGGCATTCCCTGGACGGTTTTCACCGGCGATATCACGCGGATGTACGGCTGGGCCATGGCCATTATCCGAATGGGGTTGCGGTTCAGCGGTATCCGTATCGAGGCGGAATGGCGAGCAGTCCTCGATCCGGCATCGACATACATTTTCCTGTCGAATCACGTCTCCAATCTGGACCCGCCGGTATTGTTCCCGCTTCTGCCCGGGCGCGCAGCGGCCTTCCTCAAGCGCTCGCTCATGCGGATTCCTATTCTCGGCTATGGCATGAGACTCGGTGATTTCATCGCGGTTGATCGCGATGGCCGCGTGGAAAGCGCCGTCGAAAGCGTCGAAGCAGCGACACATGTTCTCGCTTCCGGCATACATGTGCTCTCGTTCGTGGAAGGCACCCGTTCCCGCACCGGCCGCTTACAGCCGTTCAAGAAAGGACCGTTTTTTCTGGCCATGAGCACCGGGGCTGCGGTAGTTCCCGTTTCTATCTGTAGAACCGAGTCGATGATGCGGAAGGGCAGCCTGAAAATCTTTCCCGGCACGGCGCACGTCATCTTTCACGTGCCGTTGCACCCGCGTGATTACACCGGCCGCGACGACCTCATGGCCGACGTACGCCAAGCTATCGCCTCCGGATTGCCGGAGTGGATGAGGGCTACCGAATGACCGCGTTATAGCCGTCGGCGAGCAGATGCCCACGCATTGTCTGCGCCTGTGCGCGCGACGCGAATGGCCCAACCTGCACGTGCAGCAGTTGGTCTCCCGGCTCATGCCGGACTACGGCGTTGTATCCATGCTGGCGCAGGGCGGCCACCAGGATGTCGGCATCCTGCGGAACGCTGACCGCCGCAACCTGAACCATCAGACTGCCCGTCGCCGGAGAAGCCGAGACTGTCTTCTGCACAGCAGGTACCAGAGCCGGAACCGCTGTGGGCGGTGCCACGGGGTTCGCGGGAAAGACCGTCGCCGCCGGAACAGCCGCAGGTGGTGCCATGGCCGGTGCTGCCGCTGTCGTGGCTGGAGTGCTTGTCGCCTCCGGCGTACCGGGTGTGCCCGTTGCCAGCGGAACAGCGACTGTACTCCCGTCAGTTGCGGTGGCCGGCGTTTCAGCCGCAGGCTGGATCGCCGTCTCCTGGGGCGAAGGCTTGGTCATGGACGTCGCCGGCAGCGCGGTCGTATCCCCCACCGCTGGGTCGATCGCGCGCGCACTCACGCGCCCTACCGAATATCCGAGCCCGAAAAAGATCCCGCAGATCAGCACCAGCCCAAAGAAGATCCCCAGCAATGAGCGCGTGCCCAGTGTGATCTCCCGATCATCTTCGGCCACGCTCCGCCTCAGACCGCGCTGGCGCTTCGGCAGATCGACTTCTTCGTCGCGATCCACGGCATATCTCATGGCGCTTCAGACCCTCACTGCTGAGACTTTGTTTCGTTCGTCATCACCGCCGGTGTACCCGTTCCCAGGCCTTTGCCCAGCAGAGAAATCAGCTCCATCGGCAGCGGGAAGACGATTGTCGTGTTTTTTTCCACGCCGATGTCGATCAGCGTCTGGAGATACTTCAACTGCAGCGTGTAGGGCTGCGACGACAGCAGGTTCGCCGCTTCCACCAGCCGCTGAGCCGCTGCGTATTCGCCTTCGGCATTGATGATCTTCGACCGCTTTTCGCGCTCTGCCTCGGCCTGGCGGGCCATCGCGCGCAGCATGGAATCCGGCAGGTCCACCTGTTTCACTTCCACGCTCACCACCTTCACGCCCCACGGCTCGGTGCGCAGATCGATGATGGACTGAATGCGCTGATTCAGCGCGTCGCGATGCGAAAGCAGGCCGTCCAGCTCCACTTCGCCCAGCACGCTGCGCAGCGTGGTCTGCGCGAACTGCGAGGTCTGGTAAATGTAATTGGAAACCTCAATGACCGCCTTAGCCGGGTCCAGCACCCGCATGGTGATCACGGCGTTCACCTTGATGGTGACGTTGTCCTTTGTGATCACATCCTGCGGCGGGACTTCCATCACTTCCTGGCGCAGGGAGACGCGCACGATCTGATCGAAAGGCCGGAGCACGAGAATCACTCCGGGACCCTTCGGTTTCGGCAGGGCGCGGCCCAGCCGGAAAATGACACCCCGCTCGTACTCGCGCAGGATCTTAATGCAATTCAGCAGATAAAGAACAACAATGGCGATGAAAACCAGAACCGGAATACTGAACATGGTGGGGTCCCCTTGCGCCCGGCCCGATTGTAACGCACTGTTGCGCCGGATCAGCGCAGTTTTTCAGTGCGACACGCTCTCACGTACCGGTTCCACCAACAAAGTCAGTCCCTCGACAGCGCGCACCCGCACGCGATCGCCGGCAGCTACCGGCAAAGGGGATTCCGCCATCCAGAGTTCGCCATGCACCAGCACCTGCCCGCGCGGAGCGATGGGCTGCTGGGCAATGGCCTCGGAACCCACCAGAGCCTCGGGCCCAACCAGTGCCTTATTGCGCTGGGCGCGCCATGCCAGATGCACCAGGACTGTGGTAATGAGGCCGAAGGCGAGTCCTGTGGAAATCGCCGTCGCCAGGCGCACCCGCATTTGCGGGATCGGCCCTGCCACCAGCGTCAGCGTCCCCAGAACCAGAGCCGCCGTGCCGGCCAGCGCCAGGATCCCATGGCTGGGGAACTTTGCCTCCAGCGCCATCAGGATCAGCGCAGCCACAATCAGCGCCAAAGCCGTGTATCGCACCGGCAGCATGTTCAGCGAGAACAGTGCCAGCAGGACCAGCAGCGTACCGACCGCGCCCGGCACGATGGTTCCGGGGTGGTGGAATTCCAGATAGATCAGGAGCGCTCCGGTGAGCAGGATCAGCACGGCCACATTTGGATTCATCAGCGCGTCCATGATGGATTCGCGCAGATTGGGATCCACGGTTACCAGTTGTGCGCCCTTCGTGTGCAGTACTACCGTGCTGCCGTTAAAGCGCTTCACCGTGCGGCCATCGATGTTGCTCACCAGCGTTGGGATATTCGGAGCCACCAGGTCGATGAGGTGCAGTTGCAGCGCTTCATCGTCCGTGTACGACTTCGAGTGTGTCACCGCTTCCTGGGCTGCGTCCACATCGCGCCCGCGGACTGAGACATACGAGCGCAGAAACGCCAGCGCATCGTTCAGGATTTTTTCCTTCATCGTGTCGGAAACGCTGCCAACCTCAATCACCGGATGCGCCGCTCCCGCTTCTGTGCCTGGCGCCATCGCGGCCAGGTCCGCCGACTCCATGATGAAGAATCCTGCCGACCCGGCGCGCGCTCCCGACGGTGCCACATACACAATGACCGGCGACGGCGATGCCAGAATGTCAGCCACCATCTCGCGCATGGAATCCAGCAGGCCGCCCGGCGTATCCATGACCACGAGTACCGCTTCGGCGTGGATATCCGCGGCACGGTCGATCCCGCGCTTCAGATAATCCGCGCTGATGGGCTGGATCGTGTCATCCAGGTGAAGGACAACGATGCGGTTACTCTGCGCCTGCGCCCCGCGTGGCCCAACCAGCGTCGCCAGCATCAGCAGAGCGGTTGCGGCTCCCGTCAGCCACGCCATCGCCCGGCGCTCTGCACCCTGTATCCTGCACGCTGTACCCTGTTCCGGCCCGTTCATGACTGACTCTCTGGATTGCCTGTTGGCTGAGTTCTGACTACTGACTCCTGTTCTCCTGCTTTTGCACCGCCAATTCCATTGCCTTCGCGCCGGCATTGTTCGGATCCAGTTCCAGCGCCTCGGCTGCCTCCTGCTGGGCCATGGCCAGCTGGTTCGCACTCAGGTCCAGCTGCGCCAGCACCAGATACGCGGACGCGTTCGGCTGAATCCGAATCGACGCCTTCGCCTCCTGTCGTGCCGCACGGGGATTTCCATCCCGCCCCCAAACGGCAGCCAGACCTGCATGGCCAGGCGCGGACGCCGAATCGGCGGCCAGAGCCTCACGATACTCCCGTTCTGCTTCCAGCACCAGACCGCGCTGGAAGAACGCGTCCCCATCCTTCACCAGTACGGCGGCGCGTTCAGCGGCTGGCATCGAGCCCAGGCGCATGGCCTGAATCTGTTCCAGCTCGAATGCGGCCTGCCGGACCTCCGTATCGCTGTAGCTCTTCTTAATGCGCTCCAGTGGCCCCTGCCAGTCCGTGATCGCATGGCCCGGGTCGGGATTCGGCGCCGGCGGCGTCTCCAGTTGCGTCTCAAACGCCTGCGCATCCGTATCAGACGGCCGCAGCTTCAGCGTCTCCTCCACTTCCTTCAGCGCGCCCGCCGCATCGCCCTGCCGGGCCAGAGAGATCGCCAAATTGAAGTGGTAGTCCGGGTCGCGAGGATCAGCCTCGGCCGCCTGGCGGAAAATGGCCGTCGCGTCCTTGCCACGCCGGCTCGCCGCCACCCCTTCGTTGTTCACAACTTCCGGGAGCGCGAGCCGCCGGCTGTCGAAGGTGAAGGCATCCTCGGCTTCGCGGTAGTCACCCATATGGAAAAACGCCATGCCCCGATAGAAATCGGCCTGGAGCGCGTTAGGGTCGTCGGTGGGCAGCCGTCCCAGCGTTGCCGCCGCTTCCGGGAAATTCTCATCTCGGAAGTAAGCCAGTCCCAGTTGCAGCCAGGCGGGATCGAAGCTCGGATCCAGTTTCACCGCCGCGAGAAGATGCGTCACCTGATCGTCGGGAGTTGGCGCGACGAGCCCCTGAATGTACTGCTCGAACGCATCGGTGTGCAGATCGCCGTCCGCCACCAGGAAGGTTTGTTCGTTAACGGCAAACTGCGGATCGAGCTGCTTCGTCACCTTCCAGGCGAGCCGATTGACCAGGCTCACCAGTTGGTCCTGGGATCCGGTTTGGACGACATCCGGCCCCAGCCGCAGTGCCGGAACATCGAGAATCTCCGCCTGAGCGGTCAACTGATGGTTGTTATCCGTCGTGTAGCTGCCGAAGACAACATAATCCGCATCCAGCATCTGGGCGATGCGGATCGTCATGGCTCGGGAGGGTTGCAGGTTCAACGGCAGGCCGAGATGGTCGAAGGCATAGAGCCGGTCGCCTCGCCCAATCGCCATATACCCGGCGGAGTTCAGCCGTCGGTTAAGAATGTCGGGGAAAGCCTCGCCGATCCAGTTCAGGTCCGCCACGCCGCTGTGATTCTCAAAGGGCAGAATGAGCAGCAGGTGGCCATGCATCTGGGGTGGCCCTGCGGGTTTGCTTTGGGGGGGGTCCTGCGCCAGGGCGGAGCCGGCGGCAACCAGTAAAATGCACGCGAAAAGAGAGCGAAATCGGCGAAAGGGAGGCACAACAAGAGAATTATAGGTTGCGTACCGGGAGGGCCTCGCCGGAATCCACCCTGGCGCCGCCGCACTGCATCTTCTCCTGAAGAGGAGACGGCGATGAGCGAAAAGAAGAGGCATCACCTGGTGCGCGGCATGCTGGCAGGCGCAGGTGCTGGGCTGGCGGCATCGTGGGCAATGAACGTTTTCATGGCGGGACCGGGCGCACAGTTGCACGAGGCGCTCGAGACCGAGGAGGAGCAGCGGTACGAGCGCGAACAGGAGCGGCAGCGCCAGGAACGCGGCGAGCCAAAGATCGATGCCACGATGAAGGCTGCGGATGCGCTCACGGCGGCGGCGACGGGAGGGCAGCACCTCTCGATGGAGGGCAAGCAGAAGGGCGGTCCCATCGTCCATTACGGTTTTGGCGCGCTCGTGGGCGCGCTCTACGGTGGCTTGGCGGAGTACTCGAGTACCGTGCGGATGGGCCTCGGCACCGGGTTCGGGACCATGCTTTTTGCTGGTGCCGACCTGGTCGCCGTTCCGGCGCTTCATTTGTCGCCTCCGCTGAAGGAATTTCCGGCGAAATCGCTGGCCAGCCCCTTTACGGCGCATCTGGTCTACGGCGCTGCGACCGAGATCCTGCGGCGCGCGCTGCGGGCTGCGATCTGAGAGGCAAGCTGAGGCGCGGCGAGAACAGTCCGGTTCAGTGACTGGACCAGGTCTTGTCCGGCGCATTACAGAGGGTTTCGAGCGTGCAGTCCATGCAGCGGGGCTTGCGGGCTACGCAGATTTGGCGCCCGTGATGGATCAGCTCGTGCGAGAAACTGATCCAGCGATCCCGCGGGATGATGCGCATCAGGTCCTCTTCGACGCGCTTCGGATCTTCTGCCCGGGTCAGGCCAAGACGATGCGACAGGCGCAGCACGTGTGTATCGACCACCACGCCTTCAGCTTTCTGGAAAGCGACCCCAAGGACGACGTTCGCCGTTTTGCGCGCAACGCCGGGTAGGCTGAGGAGCTGGTCCATGGTGTCGGGCACCTTGCCGCCGAACTCCGCGACGACCTTCTTCGCCGCGCCCGAAAGCGATTTGGCCTTGTTGTGGTAGAAGCCAGTGGACCGGATTTCCTCTTCGATGGCCGGCAGCGAGGTCTGCGCGAAAGCAGCCGGCGTCGGGAATTTCCTGAACAGTGACGGCGTGACGATGTTCACCCGCGCATCGGTACACTGCGCGGAAAGAATCGTCGCGACGAGCAGTTCCCAGGCGTTCCGATGGTGCAGCGCGCATTCGGCACTGGGATAGGCTGCCTGGAGACGGCGCAGCAGCTCGGCAATGCGATCAGGAGATAGCTCGAGGCCGGGCTCTTTCGATTTGGCCTTCCGGGCAGAGGCTTTTTTCAGCGCATTCGCGGTGTGTTTGGAGCTTTTTGCGGTTTTCTTTGCGGGCATGCGGAGCATTGTAACGGTTCAGGAGCCGGCGCGGACTTTCGCGACGATGCTGAGATAAGCGCGGGCGGTTGCGGTCACGGTTTTCATGTCGTCCTGGGTGATGGCGTTCGGATTGACGAGGTCGGAGCCGACGCCAAGAGCGCACGCTCCCGCGCGGAAAAAGTCCGCCGCTGTCTGCAGCGTTACGCCGCCGGTAGGGATCAGGCGCAGCTCGGGGAATGGCGCGAGGAGCGCTTTGAGGTAACTGGCGCCCCCGACCGCGGAGCAGGGAAAGATCTTGATGTAATCAGCGCCGGCGCGCCACGCGGTGATCGCCTCGGTAGGTGTGAGCGCTCCGGGAATCGAGACTTTGCCCTGCGCTTTGGTGGCGGCGATGACCTCGGGGTGCAGGCTCGGCGAGTCGACGAATTCCGCACCCGCCTGGATGGTGGCTTCAGCCTCCGCTGCGGTGGTGACAGTGCCGGAGCCGAGGAGCAGCCGATCGCCGTATTCGGATTTGAGGGCACGCAGGAGATCGACGGCGCCTGGAACGGTCATAGTGACTTCCATGACAGTGATGCCGCCGGCGACGAGAGCGTCAACCAGCGCGTGGGCTTCACCAGAGGAGCGCGCCCGCAGAACAGGAATAATGCCAGAACGTTCAATCGTTTGTTTTGTAATTTCGGACATGACAGATTCCTCTGGAGAGCCGGATTTCATCGCGAGATGCGAGCAGAGCCGCCCTGCATCACTCGCTCGACTTCAGCCAGCGTAGCCATGCTCGTGTCGCCCGGGGTGGTCATGGCCAGAGCGCCGTGAACGACGCCGCAGCGCACGGCCCACTCGACCGGTTTGCCCTGGAGCAAACCGTAAATGAGGCCGGAGGCGAAGGAATCACCGCCGCCGACGCGATCGAGGATTTCGATGTCTCGTTGCGGTGTGTGCGCAATCTCATCCCCGCAGAGGGCCATCGCGCCCCACGCATTGCGCGTCGCCGTATGAGCGGTCCTCAGCGTGGTGGCGATCAATCGCAGGTTGGGATACGCGGCTGCCACATCGCGGAGCATGCGTTCGTAGGCAGCAACGGGCAACTCCGCGAACTTGTCGGAGACACCCTGCGGCGCGATACCCAGCATGGCGGAGAAGTCCTCCTCGTTGCCGAGGAGCACGTCGACCTGGCGGACCAGCTCGCGGTTTACCTCCTGGGCGCGAACTCTGCCCCCGATGGATTTCCAGAGCGACTCGCGGTAATTGAGGTCGTACGAGACTGGCATGCCTGCGCGGCGTGCGGCCGCGATGGCTTCTGCGGCGACGGCGGGCGTGGTTTCAGAAAGCGCGGCGAAAATGCCGCCTGTATGAAACCAGCCGGTGCCGTTGTTCGTTCCAAAGATTCCATCCCAGTCCCACGCGCCCGGCATGGATTGTGCAATGGCAGTGTGCCCGCGGTCGGAGCAGCCGGCGGCTGCGCGGATGCCAAACCCGCGTTCCGTAAAGTTCAGGCCGTTGCGGACGCTGCGGCCAACCCCGTCGTAAGGAACCCAGTGGACAAGGCTGGTATCGACCCCGCCCTGAAGCATAAGGTCCTCGACGAGCCGACCAATGGGATTGTCGGCAAGGGCGGTGACAATAGCCGTGCGCAGGCCGAAGCAGCGACGCAGCCCACGGGCCACGTTGTACTCGCCGCCGCCTTCCCAAATCTGGAAGTGGCGCGCCGTGTGGATGCGGGTTTCAAGCGGGTCGAAGCGAAGCATGACTTCGCCGAGAGAGATCAGGTCCCAGCGGGCGGGCCTTTCCTTGATCTGGAATGCGTGCATGGGATCATTGTCGCGCGAATGGCACAAAAGGCGTACCGGGCCGGAGTATAGTGGCGCGATATCATGGCTGCTTGCGGCGGAGCCGGTGGCTGCGCCGTGATTCAGCCGCGGGGGGGGAACCGATGAAAGTGGGAGTCTTTACTGCCTTGTTGTCGCAACAGCCGCTGGCAGGCGCTCTGGACAAACTGGCAGCAATGGGAATTCATACCGTGGAGCTGGGAACCGGGAATTATCCCGGAGACGCGCATTGTCCGCTGAGCCTGCTCGACGACCAGCATGCACGGAACACGTTTCAGCATTTGGTAGCTGACCATCGCGCGACGATTAGCGCCCTGAGCTGCCACGGTAACCCGCTGCACCCGGATCCGACGCGGGCCGCGCGCGATCGGGAGGTGAGTCGACGCACCATCCTGCTGGCCGAGAAGCTGGGTGTGAAGACGGTGGTGGAGTTTTCTGGATGTCCAGGCGATTCGCCGCAGGCGACGCACCCCAACTGGGTAACATGCGCGTGGCCGCCGGAGTACCGCGAACTGCTGACGTGGCAATGGGAGAAAGTGGTGGTTCCGTATTGGACGGAGCACGCGAAATTCGCCGAGGATCACGGCGTCCGCATCGCCATCGAAATGCATCCGGGGTTCGTGGTCTACAGCCCGGAGACGCTGCTCCGGCTACGCCACATCGCTGGACCGTCGGTGGGGTGCAATCTCGATCCCAGTCATTTGTTTTGGCAGGGAATCGATCCGATCGCGGCAGTCCGCGTGCTGAGTGATGCGATCTATCATGTGCACGCCAAGGACACCCAAATGTATGCGGCGAACCTGCCCCGGACCGGAGTGCTGGATACGAAGCCATACACAGAAGAGCGCACACGCGGATGGATGTTCAGGACCTGCGGCTACGGGCACGGCACGGAGTGGTGGAAGGAGTTCGTCTCGACGCTGCGCATGTTCGGGTACGACGGGGTGCTGTCCATTGAGCATGAGGACTCGCTGTTGTCAGCCGAAGAGGGTTTACGGAAAGCGGCGGCCTTCCTGAATGAATTGGTGATCGGCGAACAGCCCGGCGCGGCGTGGTGGGTGTGAGAAGGAGCGATCCGACAGATGGCTTTGTATCAGGACAGGACTTTACAGCTTCCGGAAGGTCTCGATTCTTTGAAGGGGCATGGCTTCAGCCGTGCCATAAGAATCGCAAAATCAATCCGGCTTCAGCCGCTGAGGGACGAACCACGAACAACCAGAACTGACATTCAGGGGTTTTGAAACTTGCTCATCTTTGCCGCGGTGATCGCAATTTTTGTCTACGGCATGACTGGGTCCATGCTGGGGACAATTCTGCCTGAGCTGTCGAAACGATTCGAGCTGACGCCGCGACAGAACGGGACCATCGCGCTGGCGCAGGCGTTGGGACTGATGCTGGCATCGCTCGGTGTGGGGCCATTGTTGGACAACCTGGGCGACAAGCCGGGGCTGATTCTGGGACTGGCGCTCATGGCTGCGGCGCTGCTGGCATTGCCGCGGGTATCGGGTTTCCGGGGTATCGTCTTCCTGCTGTTCCTGCTGGGAAGCGGTGGCGGCATTGTGACAACGGGCGCCGATGCGCTGGTGAGCGTAGCCAGCATGGCAAACCGCGCGACAGTTCTGAATCTTGTGAACATGGCTTTTGGCATTGGCGCGCTGGCGACGCCGTTCCTGGCCGCGAACCTGCTGAAGCGCAACTGGGTGCGGCTGTGCTACGTGATTCTGGGCCTGACGCTCGCCACGCTGGCAGTGCAGGTGGCCACGCACATGCCGGCCGCCTCCGGAACGGGGCAGTTTGCAGCCGAAGCAGGTCCCGCCATGGCGAACCCGCTGCTGTGGCTGCTGGGGCTGTTCATGTTCCTGTACATCGGCTGCGAAGTTGGTATGTGGAACTGGCTGGTGCGGCACCTGATCGCGCAGGGCGTACCGGAAAAATGGGCGCTTAACATTTTGTCTCTGGGTTTCGCACTCGGGCTGCTCAGCGGGCGCGTCGGGGTGGTCCCGGTGCTGGCGCACGCGGCAGCGGCAAAGGTGACGCTGGGCGCGGCCGCCTGCATGGCCGTGACTACCTTCCTGATGCTGCGCGCGCACGGAAGATGGACGGCCGCAGCCCTGGTCTTTGCGGCTGGGCTTTCGATGGCGCCTGTCTTTCCGACGACGCTGGCGATTGTGGGCGGGGTATTTCCGCAGATCACCGGGACGGCGATGGGGATCGTGATCACGTTTGGATGGGCAGGGCTGGCCGTGAGCTCGCGGGTGATTGGGAGTATTGCCGGCGCCGATCCAGCGCGGCTGCGGAAGGCGCTCTTCGTGATTCCGGCGTCGGCGGTGCTGATGGTGGCTCTGAATCTCGCGGTGCTGAGAGTGATGAAGTAGGAAAGCTCGTCCGGCGATCAATTTGCTCCCGGCCAGGGTCAGCCGAGCCACACAGGCTCAGGATCGAGTCGAATCTCGAACTTTTTTTCGACTGCGTCGATGATCCGGTCACGCAGCGCGAGAATGTCTTTCGCCGTTGCGCCGCCGCGATTGATCAGCGCCAGGGTGTGGCGGCTGGAGATGCCGGCATTCCCCATCATGAAGCCTTTGTGGAATCCGCTCTCTTCCAGGAGCCATGCGGCGGGGATTTTGACAAAGCCGCGCGCCGCTGTGAACCGAGGAGCCGGATAGCCGGCAACAGCGGAGACCTCCTCGTATCGGGATTCCGCGACGATGGGATTCTTGAAAAAGCTGCCGGCGCTGCGGCAGTCATCCTCGCCGGGGACAATCAACATGCCCTTTCCGTGGCGGATTTCACGCACCGCAGCCGCTACTTCCCCAAGTGTCGGAGGCTGCGTTCGATCCTGAAAGCAGCTCCTTAGCTCCGGATAGGAAATGACTGGAAATGCGGCAGTTCGCAGACGGAAATCCACCCGGGTGACGATGAAGCGTTGCTGCTGGCGGGAATTGAAAATACTGCGCCGATAGGAGAAGCCGCAGGCGGAGGCAGGCAGCTCCGTGAAGGTAAGGCTTTTCAGGTCGAGCACGCGCACCGCAACGATAGTGTCGGAGACCTCCTGCCCGTAAGCGCCGACATTTTGTACGGGAGTTCCGCCGACGGTTCCAGGAATGCCCGCCAGACACTCGATGCCCCCGAACCCAAGGCCAACCGCGTGAGAGACGAAGGCGTCCCAGCCTTCGCCGGCCGCCACGCGAAAATGATTGCCGTCCTGCTGGATGCCCCGCAGGGCGATGCGCAGAACAAGCCCGGCGAAGCCTTCGTCGGAGGCGAGAACGTTGCTGCCGCCACCGAGAACGAAGAGCGGGAGACTGCGCTTGCGAGCGAAGGACACGGCTTCTACGACCGAATCTTCGCTGTCGGGCTCTGCCAGCCAGCGCGCCGGTCCCCCAATGCCGAAGGTGGTCAGGGGGGCGAGCGGTACGTATTCACGCAAAAGCATCTGAAAGAGATAGTACAGGCGGTGGCGCGACGCGATGCCGGTACGTACAATATCGATTACCCACCCGTAATTTCACGGACAGGCATCTGAACCAGGCGGAGGAAACAAGGCGAATGTATCCCGAGATCATGTTGATCCCCATGCGCGAGGAGCTGACCCGCGCCGGCATCGAAGAAACACGCACGACGGAGGCCGTTGACGCGGCTCTGGCCAAACCCGGCACCACCATGGTGGTGGTGAATTCGGTCTGCGGCTGCGCAGCGGGGAAGATGCGGCCGGGTGTCCGGCTGGCGCTCAGGAACGCGGTGACGCCGGACCGGTCGATCACCGTCTTTGCGGGTCAGGATCGGGAAGCGACGGATCGGGCGCGTTCGTATTTCGAAGGCAATCCTCCCACCTCGCCTGCGGTTGCCATCCTGCGCGATGGCAAGCTCGTCTACCTGATGCAGCGCTTTGTGATCGAGAACAGCACGCCGCAGTTGATCGCCGAGGAGTTGTCCCGGGCGTTCAACGAACTGTGCGCACAGGCGGTCTGAGGCACGACTCGATTGCGACTGTTCGGCAGGAAGCTGAAACAGGAACATAAGGTGATGCTGCAGGCGGAGCGCGCCGGAGGCGCGCTGTTGCCCGAGTATCACCGCGCTACGCCGGAATGTCCGGAGCCAGGCCGCTGGCGGATGTACGATTCCATGACCGCGGAATTCGAGGTGCTCGAATTCCTGCGAACGCTGGTCACCACGCTCAAGCCGAAGCTGATCGTCGAGACGGGCGCATTTCTGGGCGCGAGTACCGTCTGGATGGCCGAAGGTCTGCGGCGAAACGGCGAGGGCCGGATCGTCAGCTGCGAATTCGATCCGGTGGTTTACGCAAAGGCACGGGAGAAGATCGCGGCCTCCGGGCTTGCAGAGTGGATTGATCTGCGCAATGCATCGAGCCTCGAGATGCAGGTCCAGGGATCGATCGATCTGCTCTTCAGCGACAGCGATCTGGAGATTCGCGAGCAGGAAGTGCGACGGTTCCTGCCGCAGATGAACCCGCAGGGACTGATCCTGATGCACGACGCAAGTTCTCATCCGGGAACCGTGCGGCAGGCCGCGCTAAAAATGGAATCTGAGGGATTGCTCTCGGTTGTTCTGTTGCCAACGCCAAGGGGACTCGCGATTGCGCAGAAAAAGCCTGGAGAAGGTAATTGCCTTGGGTAGGTGAAATGCCGGTTCGGACGGCTTCTTTGCAGTGGAGCAGTGGTGCTCTTTCCTGGCGACCGATCGCACCCTCGCCGGTGCAAACAGAGGAGTTTTACCGGCGAGTCGTACTCCAGCCGCTTTCGAGTACCGTGCATGGATGAGGCCAGTTCTAGGGTCGAAGTACGACGACCGCGCTGCCCCGGCGCGGACTGCGGTACATCGTCACAAGGTTGCGTCCCTCCCTCTTGGAGCGGTAAAGCGCCTCGTCCGCGCGGAGCAGCAGTTCGTCCGGAGATTCGCCGGGCAGGCTGACCGCGACGCCGATGCTGGCGGTCAGACTAAGGCCTTCCGGCAGGTCTTCGAGTGTTTCGATGTCGGCGCGGATGCGCTCGGCCGCGGACTGCGCTTCTTCAGCTCCGGACTCGCGCAGGAGGACGACGAACTCTTCGCCGCCGTAACGGGAGAGTACATCGGAAGGGCGGATGCGGTTGACCAGCGCGGTGCTGATGCACCGCAGGACGCGGTCACCCACGGCATGCCCGAAGGAATCGTTGACCTGCTTGAAGTAGTCGAGATCGATCAGCATGACGCCGAGGGTCGCCCCGGACCGCTGACAACGCCGAACGTCGCGGCTCAGGACCACCTCAAATGCGCCCCGATTCAGCAGTCCCGTAAGGGAGTCGGTCTGAGCGATGCGCTGCAGTTCGCCGCGGTGAACGCAGAGCGAGAGCCAAACCAGAGCGCCTGTGGCCGCCAGGGCGAGTACCATCGCCAGATAGCTGAATGCGGCGTCCACGGGATCTGGATGCAGGAAACTGGGACTTGTGTGCAGAAGCCAGGGAGAGGACAGCCACGCAAACTGCAGCGCGGACATAACGGCGGCAAACCAGGCGGACGCGCGCGCAGGAATCGCTGTCGACTCATCGCTGTTGCGGAAAAGAAGGCTGGAGGCTGCCGCGAAACAGGCACCCACCACGATGCCGTGGGCAAGCAGGCGGACGAGAATGCGCGAGTGTACGAGGCTGTACCAGAACTCCGTGCTGATGCCGGCAAGGCACAGCGCCAGCAGCCAGCGAATCCCGCGTGTTCGAACATCGAGGATTTCGGCCGTCGCGGCGTAAAAGTAAAGCGGACCAATAAGCAGGAGGATGTTGGCAAGAGCCACGGTCAGCAGCGCAGGCGCCTGGTCGCGTGCGGTCATCAGAAAAACCGAGATGACCGCCAGCAGGACAAACATCGAAAGCGGACGGATCCCGCGAAGTTCGGGCATGCTGCGGCGAACAACAACGAAGCCGATCAGCACCAGGCTGAGCGTGATGGCATACCCGAACAGGACGTAGGGGGCGTACATCGTCGGCTTGCAGAAACCTCCATGGCAGAACTCCTGCGTCCTGCATGCAGATGATTTGACCGCGCACGCTGAAAAACTGAGTCGTGGAGTCAGCATGGCACAGCGGAAGGCGGGAAGTCATCTCAAAAGAAAGAGAGGAAGCCAGGTTGCCTGGAGTGGGTCAAGTCTGATGGCGGCGGAGTTGAAATTCGGACGGGCATTTAGAATGATCCTTTGCATCTGACAACCTCGCCTCCGCGTCAGGACGGTGAGCGCAAAGGCACAGACAGGAACCCATGCATCGCTGGTCGAAGCTCTTCATTCCTACGCTGCGCGAAGCTCCGGCGGACGCCGAGGTCGCCAGCCACAAGTTTCTGGTGCGAGCCGGGTACATCCGGCAGCTGGGAGCGGGGATCTACTCGTATCTCTTCCTGGGGCAGCGTGCGATCAACCACGTGATTGGGGTCGTGCGCGAGGAAATGGACAAGATCGGGCAGGAATTCCTCCTCCCGACGATCCATCCGGCCGATCTGTGGCGGGAGAGCGGCCGCTGGACCATCATGGGGGACAACATGTTCCGGCTGAAGGACCGCAAGGACGCGGACCTGTGCCTGGGCATGACCCACGAAGAGGTGGTGACCGACATCGCCCGCAACGAGCTGCGAAGTTATAAGCAGTTACCGCAGATCTGGTACCAGATTCAGACGAAGTTTCGCGACGAGCCACGGCCAAAAGCGGGCCTGCTGCGCGTGCGGCAATTCATCATGAAGGACAGCTACAGCTTCGATCTTGACGAACCGGGCCTGGACCGCAGCTACAAACTGCACGATGGCGCCTATCGAGCAATCTTCACTCGCTGCGGGCTCAGGTTCGTCGTCGTTGAGGCCGACTCCGGTGCAATGGGTGGCTCGCAGTCCCAGGAATTCATGGTGTACACGAATGCCGGTGAGGATTTGATTGCGAGCTGCGCGGCCTGTGGCTACGCGGCAAACCTGGAGAAGGCGACCTCGCGGCTCGCGCCCGTGCAGGAGATGGAACCGGCCGGCGACGGAATGCTGGAGTTGGTATCTACGCCGAGCAAGGCTGCCATTGCCGATGTCACCGAGTTTTTCGGCATTGAGGCCAGCTCGGACATCAAGTGCGTTGCCTACATGGCGAAGATCCCGGCCCGGAGGGAAGTCAGGAAGGGCTCGCTCGACGCGCAGTCGTCCCCGGTGGTGGCGTTCCTGCGTGGCGATCACTTTGTGAACGAGGCGAAGCTGATGGCCGTGGTCGGGGCGACGGATTTGCGGCCCATGGTTGCCGAGGAACTGGAGCAGTGGATGCACGGGCCGGCAGGCTATCTCGGGCCGGTAGGACTGGATGCCGCGAAGAAGCTGCACGATGGCAGAGTCAACGTTGTGCTGGATCCCGGTCTCGAGAACCGTAAAAACCTGGTCTGCGGCGCGAACAAGCTGGACTATCACTACCGCAATGTGATGCCGAGACGCGATTTCGCATGGACGATCATCGCGGATATTCGCAATGCCGCTGAGGGTGAGGGATGTTCGGTATGCGGTGAGCCATTGAAGGTAGCCAAAGCCGTCGAAGTGGGGCACATCTTCAA
>JASHRH010000122.1 GCA_030037475.1 Acidobacteriaceae bacterium | reverse complement strand
CGAGCATCACCCCGCAGTTCCCCACGATGTCGTTCAGATGCCCGCGAAAATCCCGCCCCAGCGGAATCGAATCCACATCCTTGAACACCTGCGCCTTGCCGAACTCGGCGACGAGCCGATCGTAGATACGCCCCGTGGCGTCCGGGCTGTCGCTGCGGCGGTAGCTGATGAAAATGCCCGACAAGGGTCACTCCGCTTTCTTATGGCCCGGAGGAGATCATCGATGCGACCGGGCCATTCTTTGGATGTCCATCGGAGAGTCTATGCGCCTCGGCGGATCCCCGTCATTGCGCAGTTGCGTTGGGGGTTCCAGTTCTGGATCAGCGCGATCGGCGCTGCGGCGCTCTCCGATACCGTTTCGATGAGGAAGCGCCCGTCGGGGGCGACGTCATATTCGCGCCCAACAGCTGAATTCTCGCCACCAGCGTCAATCCGCGTCTGGAAAAGCTTCACCGGCGTGCGCAAAACACACGTCGATCTGGCCGGTGACGACCGCGGAAATCACGACGGCGCGGCGCTCCTTCAGCAACTCGATAGCCCGTTCAGCTTCACTTGCAAGCTCATCGACCCTATCCGTTTCTCCCCTTATCACCAACGGCTTCCATCGGGCAGGAGCGAGACCTCGGCATCGCGTAGCTCGTCCGCAACTCGCTCTTGGAGGCGTTGAGCTGGGCCGCGAAGCGCAATCGCTTCACGTTCCATGCGGCCGACACCTCGCTCAGCCACTCGACGCCCGATGGCTTGTACTCCGGGTAGCGTGGCAGGCTCATGCCGTTTCGCCCGTGCCGTCCACGGCGTGGTATGCCTGATGCGGATGGTTCGGCACGTCGGGCCGTGTGTAGGCCAGCACGCCGGCGTTGACCAGGGGGCGCAGGTGCTGGGTGGCGATGTAGTCCGGTGTCCGGTTCAGCAGGGCTGCCAGTTCCGCCGCCTGCCAGGGCCGGTGACGGCAGAGGGCGATGATCGCCTCATGCATCCGGGCCGGCGGCGCACGCTGGCCGAGGGAGGACACCAGTTCCCGGAGATTTTCCGGCAAGCCGGCCGAATAGGGGTTACTGGATAGACCGTCCGGGTTACTGGATAAGACCGGGGGGTTACTGGATAAGGCCGGGGGGTTACTGGATAAGGCTGGAACACCCTCATCGTTACCCAGCAAGCTTGGGGTCGGCAGGTAGTAAGTGCCTGATCCGCGGCCCTTTTGCTCCAGCAGGCCCGCATCGCGCAGCCGCCGCAGGGACTGGCTGGCGCCGAGGGTATCCACCCGGTTCAGTTCGCGGTACATGGCATTGTCGATGGCGCCCTGCTCGCGGACGGCGACGAGGGCGCGGGCTTCCTCGTCCGTCAGGTATCGAGCAGGACAGCCGCGATGCGCGGATTGCGAGGCACCGATCCCGGTTCCCCCAGATGGTCCAGAGACTTGAGCGAGTGCCCGGGATTGTGGATTTCGATGCGATTGGAGTAGCGGATGATCTGGACCGGCGCGTGAGAGCGATAGCTGCGGTGCATCAGGGCGTTGACGATACCCTCACGCAGCACCCGCTGCGGAATCAGCGGCTTGTCAGTGCGTTGGGCGTCGCCTTCAGCCAGGCCGAAAGCCTTGGGCAGGTCGTCCAGTACTGCCGCCAGTGCACGGCGGATGGCGCGGAATAGGTAGTCGCGGATTTCCAGCGAGTCGAAGCGACGCTCAGGATCGGGCACCCATTCCTTGCCGGGCACGCGGATGTAGTCGACGCGGGTCATCGGAAACACGCGCCGCAGGGCCTGCGGCTTACCGAACAGAAGCAGTCCGGCAACGGTCGGCACCAGCATGCCACCGTGGCGGCGCGCGCAACCCAGCGATTCGAGCAGGTCTTCGTCACTCCAGCGCAGTTCCTCGGCGTCGGCGTTGGCCTCGGCGCGCACTTTGCGGTAGTCGGCAATGGCTTCCGGCGCGAAATCCGCGAGCGAGGTGTCGGGTAATACCGTGTAGTCGTAGCTTTCGACCTGCCGACCTTGATACAGCGCCAGCAGATCGTCTTCGGTGCATTGCTGGTCGGTGCTGCCCACTCGGCGGAACGCGCCTCTGGGCAGACCGCGCGATTTGATGAAGACCGGCTTGTCGCCGGGCTGGGCCTCTGGAACGGTAACAACCAGGACCGTCTTGCCGCTGATCTGTTCGATGGCGATCTGTACACGAACTGGTACGTTGAATTGCTCCCGGCATTGCGTGGCGAGGTTGGCGCTCAATACATCAGGCTGTGCAACGCCTTCGACGACGTAAGGCGAGAACAGGTCGGATTCATCACGGACGACACCCAGCAGCAGGGTTCCGCCCTGCAAGCCGGGTTCGTTGGCGAACGCGCATATCGTTTCGAGGATCGAGGGGCCGATTTCGGTGCCGCGCTTGGCTTCAAGGCGCTCGTTCTCGTCGAGCGCGTTGAGCAGGCTCAGGTAATCGGTCATTCCGCCACCTCGCCCAGCAGTTTCATGATGTTAGACGATACCCGCTTCAGGTCAGCATCAATCTCCGCCAGCGGAAATATGGGCCTGCTTGGATTCGAACCAAGGACCAAGGGATTATGAGTCCCCTGCACTAACCGCTGTGCTACAGGCCCGACGCGCCCGAAATTGTACCAAGCGCGAGGGAAGCCGCGCGCACCGCTCCGGCCGCAGCGGCTGCCTCCTACTCTCACGCCTTGCCCAAGAAGCCCGCGCAGGCCGCATGTGCTGGGTCGCGGGTCGGAACCTTCGCGCAGATGCCGTCCATGCGCCGCCGCAATGCCGCGATGGTGGCGGCGTGGC
>JASHRH010000121.1 GCA_030037475.1 Acidobacteriaceae bacterium | reverse complement strand
AACGTATCGCTGGCTCCCGCCTGGAGCGCGCTGGCGGGATGGATGAGCGTGCACTACGGCGCGAATCCGATTCCTGAAGGCGGCGGACTCTGGGCGCAGATCGGCAACTGGTACGAGGGGCTTGCAGCGCCGCAAAGCGAAGGCGGGACGGATATCGTCAGCGAAGCGCGGAGCGTCGCGCCTGGCGACGATTTCATGACAAAGCTGGAAAAGGTCGCCGATTTCATGCAGCAGCAGATCCGGTACGTCGGCATTGAGATCGGAATCGGCGGGTTGAAGCCTCATTCCGCCGAGGAAGTTTTCCGGAATCGGTACGGCGACTGCAAGGACAAGGCGACGCTGATGATTGCCATGCTGGACGCGGTCGGCATTCGCGCGACCTGGGTAGCTGTCGACGACCGCCGGGGAGTGGTGAACCCGGATGCGCCTTCCATACGCGGCGATCACATGATCATGGCGATCCAGGTTCCCACGGGATACGAAAATCCGCTGCTGCAGGCCGTAGTGACGGCGAAGACAGGACAGAGATATCTCATTTTCGATCCGACGAACCAGTGGGTGCCCATCGGCCAGATTCCCGATTACGAGCAGGGCAGCTACGGGTTGCTGGTTGCGGGAACGGACAGCCAGGCGATCCAGCTTCCCGTTCTTAATCCGGACCTGGAAGCCACCGATCGCACAGCAAACTTCCAACTGGCTGCCGATGGGACGCTGAGCGGCGACGTGACGGTGGATCGAACCGGATCGTTAGCGTGGAAATTCCGGGCAAAACTCTCCATGGACAGTAATAAGGATCAGCGGCAGATGATCGAGCAGTCGCTGCAGGGCGATCTTTCCACCTTTACTCTGGGAACAGAAAGCGCGGAGAACATTCTGGCGCTCCAGAAACCACTGGTCCTGCAATATCAGTTCACGGCGCCGCTGTATGCGAAGCAGGCGGGGAATCTGCTGCTGGTGCGGCCCCGGGTGCTGGGCACGGATGCCTGGTATCTGATCGACAAGCCGCGACGCTACCCGATTAGTTTTTCCGGCCCGGGCACCTGGAAAGATGACTTCAGCGTGAAGATTCCGCCGGGCTACACCGTGGACGATGTGCCCGATCCGGTGAACGTGGATGCGGGTTTCGCGACCTACCACAGCGAGGTGAAGGCTGAGGGCGACGTGCTGCACTACCGGCGCGAACTGGTGCTGAAGCAGGTAACCCTGCCATCCACCGACTACGCGGAACTAATGAAGCTGAACGCGGCCATTACCACCGATGAAGACAGCGATGCGGTGCTGAGAAAGCAGTAGCGTCGCAGGCAGTTACTTCTTTTCCTTCTGGACAGGGACGACCTGAACGGTGGTATCGCGCATTTCATTCAGGAATCGGTTGACGATGGAGCCGTGCAGGAAAATGTCCCACCGGGAGCGAGCGGACTGCCCGAAGACGATATGGGAGATGTTTTCCCTGCGAGCGAATTCGATGAGAGCGTCGGCAACTTTGCTGTCCGGGAGGGTGACGATGCGCGCTCCAAGCTCGCGGGCCATGCGCTGATAATCCTCGAGACGCGCAAACGCCTCGGGATCGCCGTGGCGATGGTCGGAACCAGGGTCTTCCACGTAAACCGCGAACCAGTTGGTGGCCAGGCGGCCGGCGATGCGCGCGCCGGTGCGGATCAGCCGTTCCATGCCCGGCCGTGAGGTCAGACAGACCATCACCTTTTCCGGAATCGGCGCCTGCTCCAGGCCCTGAATGCGGCGGTATTCCGAGGCGGCCGCGCCGACCTGCTCAGCGGTGGTGCGCAGGGCCAGCTCGCGCAGCGTGTTCAGATTACCCTTGCGGAAGAAGTTCGCCAGCGCCTGCTCGACTTTTTCGGGAGCATAGATTTTGCCCTGCCGCAGCCGGCCGCGCAGCTCGTCGATCGTGATGTCGACATTGACGAGCTCGTCGGCGCGCCGCAGGAAACTGTCAGGGACCGTCTCGCGGATCTGCGTACTCGCCGAGCGGGCGACCGCGTCGTTCAGGGTTTCGAGGTGCTGGACATTCATTGCCGTCATCACACTGATGCCGGCGTCGAGAATCTCGAGCACGTCCTCATAGCGCCTGCGATTGCGGGCGCCAGGGACATTGGAGTGAGCCAGCTCGTCGACAATGCACCAGGCGGGATGACGCGCAACGATGGCTTCGAGATCCATCTCACGCAAGGTGACGGAGCGGTAATGGATCTCCTTCAGCGGGATGATCTCGAGACCTTCGATCAGAGCGGCGGTATCGGCGCGGCCGTGCGGCTCAACCAGGCCAATGGCGATATCGATCCCCTGGCGGCGCATCAGGTGGGCGTCTTCGAGCATACGGTAGGTCTTGCCCACTCCCGGAGCCGCGCCCAGGTAGACACGAAGGCGGCCTGGTTCGACAGCGGGTGCAGCGGAGGGATCGGGACGAGGTGGCATCAGATCGCTCATCCGGCCTCCACGGGATGGCGATCCGGCTCGGCTACAGCGATCGGAAGGGTGAATCGAAACGTGGTGCCGGCGCCCAGGCGGCTTTCCACGGAAACCTGGCCGCCCTGAGACTCAACGAGGCGCCGTACCAGGGCCAGACCCAGGCCCGAGCTTCCGCTGGAGGGATCGCCTGTAAAGCGCCCGAAGATCGTCGAGAGGCGCTCGGCTTCGATGCCGCGGCCGGTATCGCGGACGAAGAACTGCACCCGCTCCGGCTGCTCGGTCGCGCCGATCTGAATGTGCCCGCCCTCAGGGGTGTAACGCAGCGCGTTGCCGATGAGATTGTCGAGGATGGTGCGCAGGGCGCGGCGGTCGCCCTGGACGTAGGCGACATCTTCAAAGGCACCGAGCTCGATGTCGATGTGCTTCTCGCGCGCCGCATCCCGAAAACGGAGCACCGCATCGTGGAGCACGTCGATGGGACGGATTTTCTCGATGCGCAGCTGGCGGCGGCCGGTTTCCATTTCGGCCACTTCGATCAGGTCGAGCATGAGGTCATCCAGACGCTCGGCTTCATATTCCGCGCTGGCGGCCAGCTCAGCCTGCAGAGGCTTCAGCTCGCCGGCGTGGCCCTGACTGAGAGCGTAGAGCGAGAG
>JASHRH010000120.1 GCA_030037475.1 Acidobacteriaceae bacterium | reverse complement strand
TTCCTCGATCAGGTGGCAGAGAGATAGCCGCGTTTTCCACGCTGATCCGCAGCCGACGCAGCGGTACACTCGGGGCATGGAGCAGAGTCCGCAGGCGGGAGTGGACGGCAAGCTGGGGTTGAAGCCGGGCCGACGGCGCGCCGCGGACGACGAAGTTTCCGCGGCGACGCGCAAGATGCGGATGCTGCGGTCGCTGGCCTGCGGCAACAAATACGAAAAGCTGGCGCGCGCGCAGGGAGCCATGCTGATTGCCGGCGTGGACGAGGTCGGGCGCGGGGCGCTGTTCGGGCCAGTGGTCGCCGCAGCGGTGATTCTGCCGCCGGAGACGCGGATTCGGGGACTGCGCGATTCGAAACAATTGCCGCCGGAAGATCGCGAGCGGCTGGCGAAAATCGTGGAAGCGCGCGCGATCGCGATGGCGATTGAGGAGGTCGATGCGGAGACCATCGACCGGGTGAACATCTATCAGGCCTCGCGGATGGCGATGACGGCCGCGGTGATGCGGCTTGCTCCGCAGCCGGAGCATTTGCTGATCGACGCGCTGCGGCTGGATCTGCCACACGCCCAGACCAGCATTATTTACGGCGATTCGCTGAGCATTTCGATTGCGGCGGCGTCGGTGGTGGCGAAGGTGTATCGCGACCGGCGCATGTGCGAGCTGGACGCGCAGTATCCCGGTTACGGGCTGGCTTCGCACAAGGGATACGCGACACCCGAGCACCGCGCGGCGCTGAAGAACCTGGGACCGTGCCCACTGCATCGAAAGAGCTTCGCTCCGGTAGCGCAAACCGAGCTACCATGGGAGGACTTTCCTGCCGAGGACGAAGCAATTTGCCCCATCGACTCCTCTGTGTAACTGCGCACCCCGACGATGAGAGCGGCGCCTTTGGCGGCGCGCTGCTGCTGGCGCACCAGGCCGGCGCGGAAACGCGCGTGCTGTGCCTGACCGACGGACAGGCCGCGCATTTTCGCGGCGAGCTGGCGGCGGGCGACAATCTGGGCGAGGTGCGGCGCGAGGAGATGGCGGCAGCCTGCGCGGTGCTGGGCGTGACGCAGCATGAGGTTCTCGATTTTCCCGACGGCGCGCTGTACCAGCAGAATTTTCAGGAGATGGCCGGGGTCGTGGTGGATCGGATCCGGCGCTGGCGGCCGCATGTGGTGCTGACGTTTGGCGCGGATGGCGGCGTGAACCTGCACCGCGACCACACGATGATTTCGGTTGTGGCGACGGCAGCATTCCACTGGGCCGCGCGGCCGGAATTGTTCCCTGGCGACCTGCCGGCGTGGACTCCGTACAAGCTGTATCTTTCGAGCACGCCGTTCGTCTCGGTGCGCGACCGTCCGGAGCTGGAGGGATCGCCGACCATGCCGTGGTCGCTGACGCTGGAGCTGGGCGAACTGGCGGAGCGCAAGGCGGAGGCGTTCAGCCAGCATCAGACGCAGCAGGGCGTGCTGAAGCGGGTGGGGAAAGATCGCATCCGCAATATGCGATTCGAGCGCTACCTGTTGGCCGCGAAGCGGGGGATCTCTATTGTCACCGAAGATGTGTCCATGCTCACAGACATCCCTGAGGACGAAGGCTAGGCTCGTAGGTTTGCCGAGGAGTGCCCGCTGGCGCGGGCAGGGTCCGGCGCAATTCCCGCTGACGAGGCCTCTATGTCAGAATCCGCGATCCGCACGAAACTGACCGGTTTTGCTCTGCTGAATTCTCCGCGCCTGAACAAAGGCACCGCGTTTACCGAAGAGGAGCGCGATACCTTCGACCTGCATGGGTTGCTGCCGCCGCACGTGGGCACGCTGGAGGAGCAGATCGTCCGGCGCAAGAAAGTCTTCGACCAGTTCAAAACGCCGTTTGAGAAATACAGCTTTCTGCGCGATCTGCAGGACATCAATGAGACGCTGTTCTATGCGCTGGTCACGCGGTATGTCCGCGAGATGCTGCCGATCGTGTACACGCCGACGGTGGGCGAGGGATGCCAGCGCTTCAGCGAAATCTGGCGCAAGCCGCGCGGGCTGTTCCTGAGCTATCCGAACAAGGATCGGATGGAGAAGATGCTCGCGCATAAGCGCTACGACAAAGTAAGGGCGATCGTGGTCAGCGACGGTGAGCGGATTCTGGGGCTGGGCGATCAGGGCGCGGGCGGCATGGGCATTCCGATCGGCAAGATGGCGCTGTACACGGCGCTGGGAGGCATTCACCATGCCAACTGCCTGCCGGTGCTGCTGGATGTGGGCACGGACAACGAGGAGCGGCTGGAGAACCCGCTGTACATCGGCTGGCGGCACCAACGCGTGCGTGGCGCGGAATACGACGCGTTCATCGAGGCGTTTGTGTCGGCGGTCGAAAAGCGGTGGCCGCACGTGCTGCTGCAGTGGGAGGATTTCGCGGGAACCAACGCGGCGCGGCTGCTGGCGCGGTATCGCGACCGGCTGTGCACCTTCAACGACGATATTCAGGGAACGGCGGCGGTGGTGCTGGCGACGCTGCTGGCCGCGGTGAAAGCGGCGGGGGCGAAGCTGCGGGATCAGCGCGTGGCGATCGTGGGCTTCGGCTCGGCGGGGATCGGGATTGCGAACCTTTTTGTCAAGGCGCTGACCGACGAAGGCATGAGCGAGAACGAGGCGCGCGGTCGCGTGTATCCCATCGGCCGGCCGGGGCTGCTGGTGGAGGGCGCGGAGGGAATTCATCCGGAACAGAAGGATTTTGTTCACCCGCGCAGCAGCGTCGAGGGCTGGCAGATGCAGGATCCGAAAAAGATCACCCTGGAAGAGACGGTGCGCAACGGCAAAATCACGGTGCTGATCGGCGTGGCGGCAAAGGCGGGGATGTTCACCGAAGAAGCGGTGCGCGCGATGACGAAGAATTGCGAGCGGCCCATTGTGTTTCCGCTGTCAAATCCCACGTCGAAGAGCGAGGCCGTGCCGGAAGACATCCTGAAGTGGACGGATGGCAAGGCGCTGATCGGGACGGGCAGCCCGTTTGAGGCGGTGAAGTTTGGCGAGCGGGAAATTTGCATCGATCAAACAAACAATTCCTATGTTTTTCCGGGGCTGGCGCTGGGCATTGTGGCGGCACAGGCGCGGCGCGTGACCGACTCGATGATCATGACGGCGGCGCGAGCGCTGGCGATGCTGTCGCCGGTGGAACAGGACCGGAATGCGAACCTGCTGCCGCCAATGGGAAAGTCGCGGGAGATCAGCCGAACGGTTGCGGCCGCAGTGGCGCGGCAGGCGATCAGGGAAGGCTTGTCGGATCTGAAAGAGAAGGACGTTGACGCAACGGTTGCCGCGAATGTCTGGGAGCCGGTGTACGTGCCATACGAGCGGGAGGAGTAGACGCGTAGCGTTACGCGGAGACGCGCGTGCTTTGTATAAGCGACGGCCGCGAGGAATTCTCTGCGCTCACCGGGCTTGCTCCCAACCCTGCGAGCAAAACCGTGCCGGCATAAAGCAGCGTGTCGCCCACATAATTCAGACCCTCCACAGGGTTAGTGTGGAACTCCGACACCAGCAGGGGGCCGTAGTAAAAGACCGTGACGAGCAGAAGCACGGCTCCGGCAACGGCGGCGGAGATGCGAATCGTCGAACGGAAAAACAGCCCAATTCCGCCGAGGAACAGAGCGATGCCGACGATCCAGGCCAGGAGCACCGGCGCGGGTACCCACGACGGGGTGAGCTTTTCCAGCGGCACGCCGACGACGTGGTGCGGAAAGAGGAAATGCTCGATCGCGTAGAAGATCATGATCGCTCCAACGATGGCGCGGCCGACGCGCATGAGTGCTGTTCCGGTGAAGTGTCCGCGGGGCCAGACGCTGCCGCCGAGCACCATGGCGCCGGCGGCGAAGGACGTCTCGCGAAGGGTCAGGATCCAGAAGAAGCGGTTATGGAAACCTGTGGTCAGGTTCGGCAGATCGATCGTGGCCACGATGAGGAGGAGCAGCAGAGCCGTCAGCTGCGCCGACCAGCGGACGCATCGCCAGAGGACGAAGCTGATGGCTGCGGCCATCCACGCCGCGCCGACGAAATATGCCCAGAACAGGTGACCCGGCAGCCAGCGCGGCACGCCGCCTGCGAGATCGTGCGCGTCCGTGAGATGCTCCAGGGCAAAGATGGCGAGAGCGATGGCGTAGCAGATCGGCCCAAGGACGAGAAGACGGTCGGCTCCGGAGGCAGCACGGAAACGCGGAGGGAGCAGGGCAAGTCCCACAATCAGCGTGGCGGCGCCGGCGGCTATCATTCCGGCAACTTCAAGGGTCATTCCGGTCTCCTCCAGGTCGCTGCACGCAAGCGGTTGCGACAGTGCAGAGCGGCTAGTTTATGGGTGGGGTGAGATTAGGAACATAGCCACTTTGCGGTCAGATGGCATGGCCAGGGCAGGGCTTTTACCGCAGAGGACACAGAGAGCACGGGGTTGAAGATAAACCCACCCTGTCGCCAAAGGCGGCGACAAGGGTGGGGTACCCAGAGGCAGTCTTGCATCGCGAGGCAACGTGTGATATCAAATGAATATTCAAGTTTGCTCCCGCAAAGAGCGAGCCTGAATTTCATGCAGAGTGGCTGAGGGACGGGCCCTGTGACGCCACGACAACCGGCCTGAGCAATTCGGGATCACGGTGTCAACTCTCGCCCGCCGTAACAAGCGGGGTACATGAGATTCGGGGTGCAGGCTGTATCGCATCTCGCGCAATCCTCAGAAGTACCGTAGTACGCCGTCACGCGTGCCCGTAGCTGTATACCAAAGCCGCTCTCTCAACGAGAGGGCTGGAATGGCTGCTGCTTACGAACTGCGATGCCGGGAATGCGGGAAGCGCTACGACAACGCTCCGCTGTCGATCTGCGAGGAGTGTTTTTCCCCGCTGGAAGTGCAGTGCGATCTGGACGCGGCAAAGAGCGCGTTTACGCGCGAGAAGATTGCCGCCGGGCCGAGCAGCATGTGGCGCTATCAGGCGCTGCTGCCGGTTCCTGACGACTATCAGCCGGCCACTCCCGCCGGTTGGACCCCGCTGCTGCGCGCACCGCGCCTGGCGGAGCGAATTGGGGCACGGAATCTCTGGATCAAGAACGACGCGGTCTGCCTGCCCACGCTGAGCTTCAAGGATCGCGTGGTCGCTGTGGCGCTGGCGAACGCGCAGACCTTCGGGTTCGACACGGTCGGCTGCTCGTCCACGGGGAATCTGGCGAATGCGGTGGCGGCGCAGGCGGCGCGGCTGGGGTTGAAGACCTACATTCTGGTCCCCGCCGACCTGGAGCCGGCGAAGATCCTGAACACGCAGGTGTACGGCGCGATGCTGGTGCGTATCGACGGCAACTACGACCACGTGAACCGGCTGTGCTCGCAGATCGCGGACCGGTACAACTGGGGATTCGTGAACGTGAACCTGCGGCCGTATTACGCGGAAGGGTCGAAGACCGTCGGATTTGAGATTGCGGAACAGCTTGGCTGGCGGCTGCCGGACAACGTGGTGGTGCCGATGGCCGGCGGTTCGCTGATTACGAAAATCCGCAAAGCATTCAGGGAACTGATTGAGCTGGGGCTGGTGGAAAAGAAGGAAGTGCGGTTCTTCGGAGCGCAGGCAACAGGCTGCTCACCGATTTCCGTCGCGGTAAAGGCCGGTGCGGACGCGATCGAACCGCAGCGGCCGCAGACGATTGCGCGGTCGCTGGCGATCGGCAATCCTGCGGACGGCGTGTACGCGGCGCGAGCCATCCGCGAGAGCGGCGGCTGGGCCGAAGACGTCTCGGACGTGGAGATTGTGTCGGCGATCCAGGAGCTGGCGGAGACTGAAGGCGTCTTTACCGAAACAGCAGGTGGCGTCACCACGGCGGTGACGGCGCGCCTGTACGCGCATGGGCGCATCCGGCCCGAGGAACTGACGGTGAGCTGCATTACCGGCAACGGGCTGAAGACGACCGACGCGCTGCACGGAGCGTACGAGCTGGACGCGGCGATTCGGCCGCGGCTCAGCGATTTCGAAAGTTATCTGGAAGAACGAAACGAAGAGCGGGGCGAAGAGCGAGAGCTGGTGGGAGGGTCAAGTGTCCGTTAGGGTTTTGTTGCCGAATGCCTTTCAGAAGCACACGAATGGGACGCGGGAGATCCGGTCGGAAGCGGGGAACCTGCCGCAACTGATCACGGACATCGAGACGCAGTTTCCGGCGCTCAAAACGCATCTGCGCGACGAGCAGGGGCAGGTGCGGCGCTTCATCAACTTCTATGTCAATGAGGAAGATATCCGCTTTCTCGGGAACGAGCAGTACGCGTTTCAGGACGGCGACGAGGTGCTGGTGATCCCGTCGATTGCCGGCGGCTCCTGGCCGGAGGGGCGGACGTGCGCTTCGCGCGCAGAACGCGGCGCCTGTTGTGCCTGCTGCTCGTATTGCGGGCAGGAAGAGTGCGTCTGCGGAGACTGACGAGCGGCTGCGCATCGGGCCGCCGCATCTCACCTCGAAAGGGAGAGATGTAATGGCCGATTCGAGAAAATGCGCTAACCCCGCCTGCAACTGCGTTCCACCCAGGGGAGAGAAATTCTGTAGTCCGCATTGCGAGGCGGTGAGCAGAACGCCGGAAGTGGTTTGCCAGTGTGGTCATGCGGGCTGCAGCTGATTTCGATCTTTTCCAGGCCGGCTCCCGGCACTGAAGCTCGGCTCGATCTCGCCATTCTGTCTGCCCCGAAGGTGGGTATCCGAACCAGTCCGCTTATGGTACCTTCCAGGCAAATCCTGTCAGGAGCAGGATGCCATGGCCTGGACGGAAACGTTCCACTGCGACGTGTGCAATAAGCAAAGAAAAGAAGAGTCGGAAGACTGGTGGCTGGCGTGGGATGAGCCAGTAGCCTCGGCGACAAACAAGAGCGGAGTGCCGGCTGTCAAAATCGTGCGATGGGACCTTCTGCTGTCGCACGCGACGGAGGCGCGGCATCTGTGCGGGGCGTCGTGTCTGCACACCATGCTTGATCGCTGGATGAGGCCGCAGGGCAAGGCGTGAAGCGCGGGCCGCGAGCGTCAGTTCGCATAGATGCGAACGTAATCCACCAGCATCGTCGACGGGAATACGGTTGTGTGGCCGGTATTTCCGGGCCAGTCGCCGCCGACGGCGAGGTTCAGGATGAGAAAAGCCGGTCCCTGATCGAAGAGCCACGTGCCGGCGAAGCTGGCGGTATTGAACGTCGCATAGATGTTGGAGGGGCTGTCGACGTAGTACTGGATTCGCCCCTTCGTCCAGATCATCCCGTAGATGTGCCAGGCAGCCGCTGAAAAGCCAGCGGGATGGTACCGCTGGCTGCCATTCACTTCGGCGGCGGAGCTGACCCCGCCGTGGACGGAGCCGGCGATCCAGTCGTAGCCGGGAGGCGCGGCGCCGACGTGAAACGGCGGATCGCTGCCGTCGATGTGCTCCATCACGTCCATTTCGCCGCAGGCGGGCCAGGAAACAGTGGCGACGTTGTTGCCCAGCAGCCAGAAGGCTGGCCACATGCCCTGGGATTCGGGGAGCTTCATGCGCGCCTCGACGCGGCCGTACATGAAACTGAAGAGACCCTGAGACCTGAGCCGCGCCGAAGTGTAGACGCCCGGCGATGACTGCTGCGCCACGATGTGGAGATAGCCGTCCGCGCCGACGAAGGCATTGGAACTGGCGGGATTGCAGGGAGCGGAGGCGGAATTCCAGGCGCAGTAGGTTTCCTGCTCATGATTGCCGCAGCACTGGTAGCCGGTTTCGTAGGCCCAGATGGCGGGGTTGGGCTGGGCGTTGCTGGCGCCAGAGTTGCTGAACTCGTCGCTCCAGACGAGGGTTCCGGATGGAATATTGGGCGCGAAGCTCCGTGTGGCAACGGCGCTGTTGGTCAGGCCGGGTGCTGCGGCGATTGCGTTGACGGTGAGGTTGGAGGCGACGAGAAAAGGCGCAAAGTACCGCGGCGAGGACGTGGTGGGCGGGCTTCCATCGAGGGTGTAGTAGATGGTCGCTCCGGCGGTGGCATCGCTGAGCGAGACGATGGAGGCTCCATTCTGCGCGGCGGCCGTGGCAATGGAGGGCGTAGCCGTGCGCGCGGACTGTGTGCCGCCGCGTGGGTTCGCACTGCCTCCGGGAGCGGCACAGGCAGCGGCCACGAAGAAGCCGAGGAAGGCAGCGACAAGGAATCGTCCGCGGAAGCGCTGAACAGCCGGCATCGAACCGCGTATGATATTCACCTCATCCTCCTTCGATCCATCAGCGCCGCAGAGAATGAACTCACATTGACTCTACGTTACGTCGAATGCGGGAGCAAAGCGTTGACGCGGGCAGCAGAAGCGCTTTTGATAAGCTGCTGAGATGCTCGCGGCCTTTCGGAAGCTGAGTTCCCGACAGCGGCACGCCTTTGCGGCGTGCTTCCTCGGCTGGACGCTGGACGCGTTCGATTACTTCATCCTGGTCTTCTGCATTTCCGCCGTGGCTGCGGATTTTCGCGTGGCACGCTCGGAGGTTGCGGAGGCGCTGTTCCTTACGCTGGCATTCCGACCGGTGGGGGCCTTCCTGTTTGGCGCGCTGGCGGACCGCTTTGGGCGGCGGCCGGTGCTGATGCTGAACATCGCGTGCTACTCGCTGCTGGAGATGAGCTGCGCGTTCGCCGGGTCGATGGAGACGCTGCTGGTGCTGCGCGCGCTGTTCGGGATCGCGATGGGCGGCGAGTGGGGCGTGGGCGCGGCGCTCGCATTCGAGACGCTGCCCAGGGAGAATCGCGGTTTCTTTTCAGGTCTGCTGCAGGAAGGCTATGCGGTGGGATATCTGGTGGCCGCTGCGGCGTACGCGCTCCTGTTCCCGTGGTTCTCGCACATTGCGTGGCACGGGCACGATTTCGGATGGCGGGGAATGTTCCTGGTTGGCGCGGTTCCGGCGCTGCTGATCTTCTACATCGCCGGCAAAGTGGAAGAATCGCCGGCGTGGAGCGAAGGCCAGGCAGAGCGGACCTCGGCGGGCGCAGCTCCGATGAGCGCGTGGAAAGGCGTGTTGCAGTATGGCGGGACGTTCCTGTTTCTGGTGGTGCTGATGACGGGGTTCAACGCGTTTTCGCACGGAACACAGGATTTGTATCCGACGTTTCTGCAGAAGGACCATGGGTTTTCGGCTGAGCTGACGGGGATGATCGCGATCCTTTATAATATTGGCGCGCTGGCCGGGGGTCTGGTGTTCGGGACGCTCTCGGAACGGATCGGGCGGAAGAAGGCGATTCTGCTCGCGGCGGCGCTGTCGCTGCCGGCGATCCCGTTGTTCGCGCTGTCGCATTCGATCGCGGCGCTGGCTGGCGGCGCATTTGCCATGCAGTTTATGGTGCAGGGAGCGTGGGGCGTAATACCAGCGTGGCTGA
>JASHRH010000119.1 GCA_030037475.1 Acidobacteriaceae bacterium | reverse complement strand
GCAGGCGCAGGAACTCGCCGGCAAGGCTGCCGGCCGCGTCTACGCGCTCGAGGCCGCGGCGCTGAAGGCCTACACGTCGGACGCGTACGTCGCGGCGCTGAAAGGCTTCATCGAGCAGAAGCAGCCGAAGCTGGTGCTCTTCCCGCACACCTACCAGGTACGCGACTTTGCGCCGCGGCTGGCGCTGGCGCTGGACCGCACGCTCATCTCCGACGCGATCGGATACAAGGTCGAGGGCGGCAAGCTGCTCTTCACCCGGCAGATGTTCCAGGGCAAATTCGCGGCGGACGTCTCCTTCGGCGGCCACGCGCCGTGGATGGCGACCATCCAGATTGGGGCGTTCCGCGGCGATCAGGCCATCGCTGGCTCGACGCTGGTGGAATCGGTGGCTGCGGTCGGCGCCGGCGGCGCAGCCCGCGTGACGCCCCACGAGGTCTTCCAGGAGGCGAAGCAGGCGGTGGACCTGTCGCAGGCGGAGACGATTGTCGCCGTCGGACGCGGGATCAGGGAGCAGAAGAATCTGGCGCTGGCCGAGAACCTCGCCGCCGTGCTGGGCGGGGAACTCGGCGCCTCGCGGCCCATCTGCGACAACGGCTGGCTGCCGCTGGAGCGTCAGATCGGCTCTTCGGGCCAGACCGTCGCGCCGAAGCTCTACATCGGGTTGGGCGTCAGCGGAGCGATCCAGCACATCGTGGGCATGAAAGGCGCACGGACAATCGTGGCCATCAACAAGGATCCTGAGGCGCCCATCTTCGAAATTGCCGACGTCGCCGTGGTAGGCGACCTGTTCCAGGTGGTGCCGGCGCTGACGGAAGAGATCAGGAAGGCGAAAGCCAGCTAAAACGCCAGCCAGTGGGGGAACCTGCGCCGGTGGCGCGGGCTGCATCGGGTCAACTAGTTCAATGAGTCAGGGATGGCGCGAAGCGCGTCCGTCCGAACGGCCAGTTCATGATTACCTTCAGAAAACCGATCGAAGGCGTGGAGCGTCCGCAGATGGAAGCGGACGTGGTGATCATTGGCGGCGGACCGGCGGGCATGGCCTGCGCGCTCCGCCTGGCGCAGCTCATCGATGCGCACAACGCGGCGCACCCGGACAAGCCGCTGACGAAAGAGAACATCTATGTGCTGGAGAAGTCGCGCGAGGTTGGCCAGCACTGCCTCTCCGGGGCGCTGCTTGACCCGCGCGCCACGCGTGAGCTGCTGCCCGGCTTCGAGAAAGAAGCGCCGCTGGACGCAGAAGTCGCGAAGGAGTCCGTGTGGTTCCTGACGCCGAAGGGCAAGCGCAGATTTCCCATCGTGCCGCCGCCCCTGCGCGATCACGGGAACTACGTCATCTCGCTGAACAAGTTTGTGAAGTGGATGGGGCGCAAGGTGGAAGAGGCCGGCATCACCATCTTCACCGGATTTGCTGGCTCGGAGCTTCTGTGGGCAGACGACAGCGCCGACTGGGAGACCGCGCGCGTCACGGGCGTGCGCACCGACGACAAAGGCGTGAACAAAGAAGGCCGGCCGAAGGCCAATTTCGAGCCAGGCTACGAGCTGCGGGCGAAAATCACGATCCTCGCCGAGGGAACGCGCGGCAATTGCGCCAAGGCCCTCATCGGGCGGCTGGACCTCGAGGATCCGGAGCACGCCCAAACCTACGGCCAGGGCATCAAGGAGTTGTGGGAGATTCCCGCCGGCCGCGTCGCCAAAGGCGAGGTGATCTACACCCTCGGCTATCCGCTCACTGCCCGCGAATACGGCGGCGCGTGGATTTACGGCGTGTCGGACACGCTGGTTTCGGTGGGATACGTCACCGGCCTCGATTACCAGGACCCGCGCACCGACCCGCACCACGTCTTCCAGAGCTTCAAGGAGCACCCCTTCGCGCGGCGCATCCTCGAAGGCGGCAGGATGATCCGCTACGGCGCGAAGAGCCTGCCCTATGGCGGATGGCTGACCATGCCGCGCATTTACGGCAATGGCTGGATGCTGCTGGGGGATTCGGCGAGCTTCCTGAACTCGCGGCGGCTGAAGGGCATTCACCTGGCCATCAAGAGTGGAATGCTCGCCGCCGAGGCGGCGTTCACGGCCCTGCGCAACGGCGACAGCTCATTGCAGACCTTGGGCGATTACAAATCGGCAGTAGATGAGAGCTGGATCCGCAAAGAGCTGTGGCCGGTGCGGAATTTTCATCAGGGCTTCGAGCATGGAAGGATCGAGGGGATGGTGAGCGCGGCCGTGCAGCAGGTGATGCGCGGCGGCGTGTTGGGACCGGACAGGACGAATCGCGCGGGCTACACATACATGCGGCGGATCGACGACCTGGGGCCGTCGGATTGGGAACGCTTGCCCATCGTGTGCAACGCGAAGGGTGACGGCAAGCTGACCTTCGACCGGTTGACCGACGTTTTTCACTCTGGCACGCGCCACGATGAGGATCAGCCCGTACATCTGGTCGTTGAGGATCTGAACATCTGCCGCGACCATTGCGCGCAGGAATACGGCAATCCCTGCCAGTATTTCTGCCCGGCGGCGGTGTACGAGATGGTGGAAGCATCTCCAGGTCCCGCGCAGGCCCAACTGCCGAACGGCGGTCCCGCGCCGCATGCGGCAGGCAGAGAGCTGCGCATCAACTTCACCAACTGCGTGCACTGCAAAGCCTGCGACATCATGGACCCCTATCAGATCATCACGTGGGTCCCGCCGGAGGGCGGCGGCGGACCGAACTATGACGGAATGTGAAATGTCCCCCCATGGTGCAATTGACAGTTGCGCGGGAACATGCCTTGTGAGAAAGTAGAGGCACATTTCCAGCAACCTTTGTTTCGACCGCTGAGACCGTGGATTGCAATGGCTCTCGGGTCGTCCTGACTGGCTTTTCTGTCCGGCGATCGGCGCCTGCAGGCATGATCTCCGTGTCGGTTCTGCTGGCCGCTGACGTTGCCAGGCGGTTAGTTCCGGGATGCGGCATCCCGCGATCGTCGCGGGACATCCCGGGTGCCGCGCCGATCCTGTCGAGATAAATCTGTCGTGCTGAGAATGCTGGCACCAGCCATCAGCATAGGCTTCTGCCCATCAAAGACGAGAAAGAGAGTCATTCGATGGCGAACAAGGAGATCAGGTGTCCGACATGTCATGAATGGGAATTGGTGCACCGCTCGAACCAGCGGCTGTGGGATCTCCCTTTTCTGCTGATCGGGATGCGGGCCTGGCGTTGCCTGCTGTGCTACCAGCGATTTCACACCTGGAAGCGCCCGCGGTGTCACCATCGGTTTCATACCCGGAAGCGTCTGCGGCGTCATGACTGGGAGGCGATCCATCGCTCGCACCTTCGGCTGTGGGACCTCCCCTTTCTGCTGATGGGCATGCAGACCTACCGTTGTCTGCTCTGTTACGGGCGCTTTCACACCTGGAAGCGTCAGCCGCCAGCGCGGCCACGCCGGAAAAGCCGCCGAGAACAGCCCGGCCTGAAGCAGGGAACGAGAACTGTGTGGGAATACGAAGCTTCTGGCGCGGGTCCAGGGGCATCGAATACAGTATTCATTCATGGTGACCGTACCAGCCCTGTGCGAGAAACCCCACGATGCCGTTCGATGCAAGCGGCTGACGGACCGTCATGGGCGCCGGATTACCGACCTGCGCATCTCCATCACTGACCGATGCAGTTACAAGTGCGTCTATTGCCGGACAGGCAATGACGGCGCCGTATACGCGGAACTGCCCATCGCCGAATACCTCCGCATAGCGCGCGTCTTCGTGGCGCTGGGGATCGAAAAGATTCGCCTGACCGGCGGCGAGCCGCTGCTGCGGCGCGAGCTGCCGGAGCTGCTGCGTGAGCTGAGCGCGCTGCGCACCCTGGATGGCGAGCCGCTGGATCTCGCGCTGACCACCAACGGGCATCTGCTCGAAGAGATGGCTCCACGGCTGCGCGATGCGGGGTTGAGCCGCATCACGGTGAGCATGGACGCCGTCGACGCGGAGAAGTTTGCGCGCATCACGCGCGTGCCGGGCAGCTACCAGCGCGTGCTGAGCGGGATTCGCGCCGCGAAGCGGGCAGGGCTTGACCCCGTGAAGGTGAACTGCGTACTGTTGCGCGGCTTCAACGAGGATCAGATCGTGCCGTTTGCCCGCTTCTCGCGTGAGGAGGACGTGATCGTCCGCTTCATCGAGTTCATGCCCCTCGAAGAAGACCGGCTGTGGACGCCGGAATCGGTCGTCTCGCTGCGCGAGATCACGTCCGCGCTGAACGGCTTCCGTCCGCTGGTGTCGCTCGCGCCCAATACCGCCAGCGAGACGGCTGTGCGCTACACCTTCGATGACGGCGTAGGCGAGATCGGCATCATCGCTCCCGTCACGCAGGCCTTCTGCGGGCATTGCAGCCGCGTGCGGCTCACGTCCGACGGCAAGATTCGCACCTGCCTCTTCTCGCAGTCGGATCACGACCTCTACGGCGTGCTTGAGCGCGGCGGCAGCGATGATGATCTGGCGGTCTTCATCCGGCGCACCGTCGAGCAGAAGGAAGCGCGTCACCACATTGGCGAGCCGGACTTTCTGAAGCCCTCGCGCAGCATGGTCCACATCGGGGGCTAGCCACCCAGGCAAGAGGGACGACGCTGCCTCAGCCTTTCCTATAATGGACGGCGAGCGATGCCTTCCAGAAAAACTCTGCGCACTCTTGCCCTTTCGCTGCTTGCGACGCTGGCGGTTGCCGCAATCGCTGCGGACACCCAAACACCAGGCTCAAAGAAAAGCCCCGCCGAAGCCGCCCGCCTGAACAGCATCGGCATCGCGCTGATGAACCAGCAGCTCACGAAAAAGGCCGCATCGAAGTTTGCCGAGGCGGAGGCCGCCGATCCCACCGCCGCGATTCCGGTGATGAATCGCGGGATCGCGCTGATGTACGAGGAAAAGCTGGGCCAGTCGGAGCAGGAGCTGCTTCGCGCCGCGCAGATGTCGCCCCGCGATCCGCGCGCCTGGTACAACCTGGGCCTGGTCCAGATGGACGAGGCCGAGCAGAAGCAGGCGCTTGCGGACATGCAGCGCGTACTGGCACTCGATCCCAACGATGCGGACTCGCACTACTTCGCCGGCCAACTGGAGATGAGCCTCGGCCATCTGCCGCAGGCCATCGCGCAGTTCCACGCGGCGCTCCGGATCAACCCGAACCATGCCTCAGCGGAGTTCGGCCTCGCCCGCGCGTTGCAGCACTCCGGACAGCAGCAGGCGGCGCACGCAGAGGTGCAGAAGTTTCAGCATTTGGTCAACGCAAAGATTTCCTCGCCCCTGGCGCTGGACTATGGCGATCGGGGACACTTCTCCACCATGGAAGAAATGCCGCTGGTCACCCCGCCAGCAGGGCCAATGATTCCAGTTACATTCAGGGCCGAGCCGCTGCCAGGTCCGCCGGGATCCGGCGGAGGCGCGTGTGTCATGGACATCTTCGCGTCCGGCGAGCAGGACGTGGTCGCGATGGGCAGCGGCCCACAGGCGATTGACGTTTATCGGAATCAGGGCGGGAAGTTCATGACTGTTCCATCGAGCCAGACAGGCCTGGGCGCGAGTGGAACGGGAGTGGCCTGCGCAGTGGGCGATTACGACAACGACGGCAAACCGGATCTGGCGGTCGTCGTCCGCGGCACGGATGGACGTGGCCGCGTGGTCCTGTACCACAACCTTGGCGGCGGACATTTTGCCGATGTGACCGCGAAGGTGGGCATCACCCGGAAGAACGATCCCGCAGGGGTGACTTTCGTGGACTTCGATCACGATGGTGATCTGGACCTGTTCGTGACCGGCAAGCCCATCGGCAACTCCGGCCCGAACGTCATGTGGCGGAACAACGGCAACTCGACCTTCACCGATGTGACGGCTCAAAAGGGATTGGCGGGCCGCGCGGCCACGGTCCAGGCTGAGCTGTCGGACATCAACAACGACCGCGCCGTGGACCTGGTGGTGACGGGCGCGAGCGGCGCGCCCACAATCTATCTCAATCAGCGCCAGAATCCGTTCCGTTCAATGCCTCTTTACAGCGAGCATCTGCCGCCCACCCGCAGCGTGGCCGTTTTCGATTTCAATAAGGATGGCTGGATGGATGTGGCCGTGACCCACGCCGGCGCTCCGGGTCTGACGCTGTGGCGCAACGTTGAAGGTGCCCATTTTGAGCGCGTACAGCTACCGCTGCCCCCAGGGGTCATCGGCGGATGGGGTGTGACGCCCATCGACTTCGACAACGATGGCTGGGTCGATCTGGCAGCGGTGCTCGAAACGAAGCATGGCACAGAGCTGCGTGTCTTCCGCAATCTTGGTCCCAAAGGCTGGGAGGATGTGAGCGCGCAGCTGGGGCTGGACAAGCTGGATTTGTGCGACGCGCGCGATGTGATCGCGGCGGACGTGGAGGGCGACGGCGCAGCCGACCTGATCGTGATGCAGAAGAATGAACCGCCGGTGGTTCTGCGCAATGTCGGGGGAAACAGGAATCACTCGCTGCGTCTGACGCTGGTCGGCCTGGCGGACAACAGGAGCGGCATTGGGACGAAGGTAGAAGTCCTGGCTGGCGGACAGTGGCAGAAGTTCGAGGTCGCCAGCAGCTCCGGGTACCACGGCCAGAACTCGCTTCAGGTGATCGCCGGCCTCGGCCAGGCGAGCCGCGTCGATGTCGTCCGCCTGCTGTGGTCCACGGGCGTGCCTCAGGACGAGATCGACGTCGACCCGACGAAGCCGCTCGTGCTGCATGAGCTCGATCGCCGCGGCAGCTCCTGCCCGGTGCTGTTTACCTGGGACGGCAGGCAGTACAGGTTCATCTCCGACGTCATCGGCGCGGCGGTTGTCGGACACTGGGTTTCGCCTACAGCGACCAACCGCAACGATCCCGGCGAGTGGATCAAAATCCCGGGCGCCGATCTGCAGCCGCTGCACGGCCTGCTCAGCGTGCGTTTCGGCGAGCCGATGGAGGAAGTGAATTACATCGACCAGCTGCGGCTCGTCGCAATCGATCATCCGGCGAACGTCTCTGTCTATCCCGATGAAAAATTCCTGAGCGAGCCGCCGTTTGCCACTGGGAAAGCCGTCGCGGTTTCGGCGCCGCATCCGCCGGTCAGCGCGTGGGACAACGAAGGGCACAACGTCCTTCCTCTGTTGGACGGCCAGCAGCATGGCTACCTCCACGACTTCCACGACCTGAGCTACGACGGCTTCGCCAACCTGCACGCCCTCACGTTCGATCTCGGGCCCTGGACGCCCGCTCATCCATTGCGCCTGCTGCTGCACGGCTACGTCGACTACTTCAGCGCCAGTTCGATGTACGCGGCGTGGCAGGCGGGTCTGCGTCCCATCCCGCCGTACGTGGATGCGCAACTGCCCGACGGCCACTGGAAGCGGATCATCAGCGACATGGGCTTTCCCGCCGGCCTGCCGCGCACCATCGTCGTGGACCTCACGGGCAAGCTGCCGCCCAGCGTGCGGAAGATTCGCATCACCACGAACCTGCAGATCTACTGGGACCGCGCGCTGGTGGACAACGGTCCGAACGAAATTGGCGAGGTGCGACCGACCGAGGCTCCGCTGGCGATGGCGCATCTGGCGTTCCGCGGCTACCCCGAGCAGATCGAGCTGAAATCGCCGGGCGAGCTCACCTACGACTACAACCGCATCAGCCGGACTGGTCCATTTCTCTGGGCGCGCGGCCTCTACACGCGCTACGGCGACGTGACGCCGTTGCTCCGCAGGATAGACAACCAGTACGTAATCTTCGGCACGGGCGAGGAGATCGATGCGGAATTCCGCGCGACCGCGCTGCCGCCGCTGTCCCCCGGCTGGAAGCGCGACTACTTCTTCTACGCCAACGGATTCGTCAAGGACATGGACTTCTGGGAAGCCCAGCCGTACACCGTCGGCGATCTGCCCTTCCACGGCATGAGTGCGTATCCCTATCCGGCGAGCGAGCGTTATCCTGACACACCGGCGATGGAGCGCTACCTGCTGAACTGGGACACGCGCTACGAATCCGGCAGGAAATTCCAGCGGTGGGATTTCGATTATCGGCCAGTGAAGGAAGAGCCAATTCAGTGAGTAGTAGTCGGTGAACGGTAGTCGGTAGTCTGAGAACACCGACTACCGACTACTGTCTCCCGACTCCCGACTCCCGACTCCCGACTACAGTTCTCTATAGCTCCTCTGGTACGTCTGCGTAATGCGGTCATGCCAGCTCAGCCCGTCCTCGTCGAAGAAGATCCACAGGAAGCCCAGCCCCAGCGGCAACGCGGAGAGCAACAGCGCGAGGATGCGCACGCGCATCGCATGGCGCGAGGGGTTCTCGTCGTC
>JASHRH010000118.1 GCA_030037475.1 Acidobacteriaceae bacterium | reverse complement strand
GAGGATTCGTGATGGAAACGATTGGGAAGAAGCTTCAGCGCACTACATCGCGGGGAACGTTGCTTGCCCTGCTGTCTCTGTTCCTCGGCCTGATGACCACCTCAGCCTTTGCGCAGTCGGTCACTTTCAGCGCCCCTGTCAATTACTACCCCAACAACACATTGCTGACTGGCCAAGTGCTGTCCGGACAGGCACCTGCCGGCGGTAGCTGGGCCATGAACTCCATGGGCACCATCGTGGCCAGCACCACCTACGGCGGCGAAATCGTCCAGTGGGCCAATACTGGTACCAGTACCGCCCCTGTTTGGGTCGAATCGGAAGTCGGCCCCATCAGCAATGCCAGCGGGGTGGCGATTGACCCTATCGACCAGAGCCTCTGGATTTCCAGCAATACTACGGTCGCCAACTACTCCGCCCAGGCCCCCATCATCAAGGTTCCCATGGGCAGCGATGGAACCTACTCGTTCTCGATCAACCCCATCAGCGAATCGTCGGGAGCGACACCAGGTACCCTACTCACCACCTACTGCTCGGGGGATAATGCAACTACGGGGGCCGACCTCGACACTTCGGAGTGTCTGGTCGGATCGCTCAATAACAACACGTCTCTTGGCTATAAGCCGTTCGCGGTGGAATCTATGGCCTTTGACTCCGCGGGCGATCTGTTCATCGCCACCAGTGGAAGCGGCGGCAACAACTACAGCATCTATGAAGTCATGAACGGCACCGCTGCCGGCGACCTTTATTGCACGGGCTGCAATAGCTCAAGCGCGTCGACGGGCGCGACCATGAATCTGATCTACACGGACGGCACTGACTCCGGCGGCAACCAGCTTTGGATTGGCGACATGGCCCTGGATGCGAACGGCAATCTGTTCTTCACGGATTCGGCCATGGTAAACGCCAGCAGTGAGGAGAGCGCGGACTCTCACTTGAATGAGATCCCCTACACTTCCAGCGCCGGCTACCTGAACAACGCTGTTATCGCCACGGACACCATCGCCTCTCCGGGCGACTATGACGACCAGATCGTCAGTGTGGCTGTCGTGCCGGGCACTGGGGGTGGCGATCCCACTGTGTACTTTGGAGCCACGGACGCGGGCATCTACGGCGTCGACGACAACAGCGGGACGACGGGCAGCAAGACAACCGGCACTCCCTTCGGAGTCGCCAACGGCAACGGGGCCAAGCTGATCCTGCCCGACGGCAACGGCAACTTCTACACCATTAGCTACAGTGGCGGCGACGCTCTGGGCTTCGTCCCGGTGGGCACCATCGCCGATCCCACGATCACGGGAGCGGGGCAGTCGAGCACCTTCACGGTGGACGTCGCAGACAACGGCAGCGCCGCCTGCTCGGCCGCGACTCCGCCGAGTCTCAGCCTCGACGTGACCGGCGCGAGTTCGACCGCTTTTGACGCGACCGCGCCGGTGACCGGCAACTGCGGGACTCAGATTTACGGCACATGGTTCCCGGTGACGGTGACCTTCTCGCCGACAGCCACTGGAAGCGATACCGCAACCCTGACCGCAACCGACTCCGCCACTTCGGCCACTGGCAATGCTACCCTCAACGGCACAGCGCTGAAGAAGCAAATCATCTCGTTCTCGCCGGCGACTCCTGTCACGTATGCGTCTGGCCTGACGATCTCTCTGGCGGGGACGGCAACGTCGAGCGGATCGACGAACCCCATTACGTTCACGCTGAACAGCGGACCCGCGACATTGGGCAGCGACGGCGTAACTCTCACGGTCAGCGCACCGGGCACCATTTCGGTGACAGCGAATCAGGCGGGGAACTCCACCTATGCACCCGCGCTTCCGGTCACCAAGAGCATCGTCGTGAACCCCGTTCCGCAGACGATCACCTGGGCTCCTGCTCCGCCGCGCAATGTAACGACAGCAGCTTCGCCGATCACGCTGACCGCCACCTCTGCCACGGCCACTGCTTCGGGCGAACCGGTGGTCTTCTCGGTGGACAGTAGTTCGACGTGCACGGGAGCTTCGCTCAACAGCGCCACGCTGACGTTCTCCTCGGTGACGGCGCCCTGCACCATTGTGGTCGACGCCAACGAGGCCGCCAGCAGCAACGGCGACTACGCTGCGGCAGCACAGGTGCAGGCCACGATCCTGGTTACCTCCGCAGTACTGCCCACAGGCGCGCCGGTGATCCTGAGCCAGAGCACTTTCCTAGGCATCTTGACGGAGGGCGGCGCAACCTCGTCACAGAACCCGGATGGCGGCACCATGGTCATCGATCCGAACGGCAACCTTGTCATCGGTGAGGGCTATGGCTCGTACGGGGTTTTGTCATTCAACCTCAACAATACCAATCCCGGCCATCAAAGCGTCATTGTCTCCCCCTCCAACGCTGAAGGTGCAATCGGTATCGACAGCCATGGCAATCTGTTCGTCGGCGTCACCTATGGCCTCAGCGGAGGCACTTGCACCGGTCCGTGTGTGCTCAAGGTTCCTTACGTCAACGGAGCCTACGCGCCCGTCACCACCCTCCCGGCCGCGACCTCTGCCTGCGCCGGGCCGACGACGGACACCTCGGCCTGCTGGATGACCAATGTGACCGCGGGATCCACTTATCCAATCCAGTCGCTGGCCTTCGACTCCCAGGGCGATTTGTTCTACGGCATCCAGATCGCCGGTCTCGGCTCATCGGGTACAGCCGGCGTCACTTATCAGGGATCCATCTGGGAGTGCACGGCGGCCTGCCTCTACACGGGTTCACCAGCGCCGGTCATGCTCTGGGAGGAACCGACCGTCAACAACAGCGCCAACCCCGTCACTAACAGCGCCACTACCGCCCTCTCTCCAACCACACCTGTCGCGCAGGTATTGGGCGGCCTGGCTGTGGACTCCGCGGGGAATCTGTTCTTCACGGATACAGCTGAAGACGCCAGCCAGCTAATTCACTACACCGACCTGTACGAGTTGCCCTACAGCAGCACGTCCGGGTATACGGCTAATCCAACCGCCCTGTTCACTGAAATCGTCAATCCGCCAAACCAGTATCCCGCGGAAATTGACGCCGTCACCATCGATCCCACGTCCGGCAACGTCTATTTCTCCGATCAGACGGCGACGTACGGCTTTGCCGACAATCTGACCGCTCCTCTGAGTCCGGCCAATGTCCAGGCAACGATGTGGACCGTTTCGCCCCAGGGCGGCAAGTACATCGCCGCAGGTGCGAACGGTGTTCTCTACGCAGCGGAATATTCCGGCGTTGCAAGTAAGGACGCGGCTTACTACGTCACCCTCGGCAGTGCAAACGTTCTCGGCACCATTCCCGTCGGGCAATCGGGCACGGTACCGGACAGCTCTAATTGCGAAAACAGCAGTGGCCTGTGGGCCGCCTGCGACAGCAGCGCAACAACCTCGGTCAACGCCATGTACACGGTGCTGAACGACGGGAACTGCACGAATCCCGAGACGGTGGCGTTCACCTCGACCGAGGCGGACTTCACAGCCGCATTAACTACCACCGGGTCGCCCGCAACGGCAACCTGCAACTCGACGATCACGGCTGGGACATGGTTCGCCACGACGCTGACCTTCACACCGGTGAGCGGCGACAAGAACGGGATCAGCGGAACCCTGACTGCGACCGATTCCAACAACAACACCGGGACGGCTGCGGTTACGGGGACGGCGCCCAACCTGACTTCGCAGACCATCACCATCACCAACCCGAGCACCCCAACCAGCACGGTCACCTTCGGCGTCGCACCGATTACGCTGGCGGCGACGGCAACGTCCGGACTGCCTGCCACCTTCACGCTGGATCCAACGACAACCGGGTACACCAGCGCCACTGCTTCCTCAGTGGCAACCCTGAGCGGCAGCACACTGACGATCACCGGTTACGGCACAGTCGTCATTGATGCCAATCAGGCGGGCAACGCGACGTACGCGGCAGCACCCCAGGTGCAGGCGACCATCACGGTTAGTGCTGCGGGCACAGTGGCCGCTCCGACGATCAGTCCGGCGTCGGGGACCCAACTGTACAGCGGCGTCAACAACACCGTAAGCATCACCGACGCGACCCCGGGAGCGACCATCTACTTCACGACGGATGGCAGCACACCCACGGTTTCGTCATCGTCCTGCACGGGTACCTGCCAAGTCACGCTGACGCTGCCCTCGCAGGTGACGTCGCAATCCTTCACAGTCAGTGCCATCGCGGTCGCAGCCGGGTATCTGCCCAACACCACGGTAACCACCGCCACGTACACGGTTGGCAGCCTGCAGCCGAACTATACGGCGACGGTAAGCCCATCCGCTGTGAATCTGACTCCTGGCAGCAGTGCAATCGTGGACGTCACCATCTCCCCGAACGCCGCCTTCCAGGGCACGATCAGCTTCTCCTGCACTGGCGCTCCGTCGGGTGTTTCCTGTGCGTTCTCGCCGGCGACGCTGACCGCGAGCAGCACCAACAACATCACCACGGTCCTGACGATTACCGACGCTGCTACGACATCGGCCAACCGCCGCGGACCTAACCCGTTTATCCCCGGCGGCGCGACGTTCGCGCTGGCGCTCGGCTTCCTTGGCTTCCGGAAGCGGCGTGGCCTGGTCCTTGGCCTGGTTCTGCTGGCGGGCATCTTCGGCCTCACCCAGCTAACCGGCTGCGGCTCCAGTTCCGGCAATTCCAGCACGGGCAGCACAACGTCTACGATGAGCGTCACCGCAACCTCGACCTACGCGGGACAGACAATCACCCAGACACTGCCGATCACCATCACGATCCGGAAGTAAGCCCAAACCGCAATTCCAGCCACCAGGCCCCTCCTGAACGGAGGGGCCTGGTATTTTGGGGCGGCTCGTCCGGCGAGCAGCTTTCGGCCCAGTTCAGTCCAGCGCGAAACGAATCCGCACCTCGTAGCGCGAACCCTCCGGACCCGGAAACGATTCGATCAGCAGAAATTCCTGGGCGGTGAATTCTGTAGCCAGCGAAATTGAGCTGCGCTTGAGGGCTTGCTCAAGAGCGGCCAGAGCGGCGCTCCCGGCGCGACCTCGCGTGCGTGCCAGGGTGATGTGCGGCCGATATGGCCGCGGCTCGGCGACGAGGCCGCACACACGCGTGGCGACGGTGACTCGCTGCTGGAGGGCCAGCAGTTCGGCGGTAGGTCCCACGCCCGCTCGGAAGACTCCAGCGCGCACGAAAAACCCAAGGCTTGCGATCTGCACCGGAACGTGCGGCGAGCGAATCGCGCCCAGGCGCTCGGTGAAGCATGCGGCTCGTTCCGGGGACACTTCGCCGAGGAACTGGAGCGTAATATGGCGATCCTCGGTGCGGGACCAGCGCAGATCCTCGCCGGCGACGGCCAGACGCTCCCGCACCCGGTCCAGAACAGTGGCGGCTTCACCTTCCAGGGCGATGGCGACGAAGAGACGCATGACGGACCCAGAATAGACCCGGAACCGAAGCGGCTCGTCAATCAGAAGCCACGGCCTCTGCCGCCCGGGTAAGAAAGTTGATGGATTTGATGGGTGGAGGAATTGGATTAAAGTAGCCTGGTCAGGCATCCAGGCGCGGCGAATTCCCGTCCAAGTCACTGCGCGGTACTCCGAGAATCCCGCATCTTCGCGCATCGAATGGAGTAACCTTCTGGTTGGAGATTACGATGAACTCCGCGGCCAATGGCGTGAGGCCACCTGTCCTTACCTGCTGGAAAGATATTGCGAACTACATGGGCAAAGGGGTCCGCACCGTGCAGCGCTGGGAGCAGGAGTTCGGGCTTCCCGTGCGGCGGCCTCTGGGCTCGAACAAAAAAGCGGTTCTGGCCCGGCCCTCCGACCTGGACACGTGGGTAGCGCTGCGCTGCAGCGCGCGTGTGCCGGTGCCTCTCACCCCGAGCGGGAAGCGCCAGGATTCCGTCATCCGCCTGGCGGCGCTCTCGGCACAAATTCAGACGGCCCGTCAGCTGCGCGATGACAATCGCCTGCTGCTGGGCGAGGTGAGATCTGCCCTCCACAGCCTGCAGCAGCAGATTCTCACCCTCCAGAGTGGGGTGTAGGCCGCAGCCTGTGGCCGAGCCGGGTCGTTCTTCCCTTCGGTATCTCCAGGACCCTGGGCCATCCGGCAGGATTCCACGCTTCCCGAGCAGTTGACGCTGTTTCGATGCCACGCGCGATTTGCCGGACTATAATCCGTAACGACTCCAGTTCTGCCCTTCACGCCACTGCCTGATTTTTGCCGTCTGTCCCTGGCGACGCTGGAATCTATCCCATGACAGCTCGCAGACACGATCGCGCGCCGATAGCTACAGCCCACCCGTCCGGCTCCGCACAAACGGCTCAGAGTGGCTTTCCCATCGTGGGCATTGGCGCCTCGGCGGGAGGGCTGGAAGCCTTCACAGTGCTCTTCAAGTCTCTGCTGCCCGACCTCGGCATGGCCTACGTGCTGGTACCGCATCTGGATCCGCAGCGGGAAAGCGCCATCTCCAACATCTTGTCCCGCACCACGTCGATGCCCGTCGTCCAGATCGAAAACGGCATGATGCTGCAGCCGAATCACGTATACGTGATCCCTCCAAACTGCGATCTGGTGCTTAAGGGGCTGTGCTGTCACATCGGGGAGCGCGACCAGGCGCGCTCCGTGAACGCCACCATCGATATCTTCTTCTGCTCGCTGGCCACCGAACACGGCTCGAATGCGATTGGCATCGTCCTTTCCGGAACCGCTTCCGACGGGACGCCGGGCCTGACGGTGATCAAGGGCGAAGGCCGAGAAGCCGAGCCCCTGACGGAATCGGAGCGCGCGGAAAAGGAAAAGCAGATCGCGCAACTGAAGCAGGAGCTTTCCGCGACAAAGGAGTATCTCCAGTCGATCATCGAAATGCAGGAGGCTACGAACGAAGAGCTACAGTCGGCGAACGAGGAGATCCAGTCCGGCAACGAGGAGCTGCAGAGCACGAATGAGGAGCTACAGACCTCGAAGGAAGAGCTGGAGTCGGCGAACGAAGAGCTGCACACCGTGAATGAGGAGATGCAGCACCGGAACGATCTCCTGACGCAGCTGAATAACGACCTGACGAACCTGCTGAACAGCGTCAATCTGGCCATGGTGATGGTGAGCTCGGACCTGAGCGTGCGCCGCTTCACGCCGCAGGCGACAGCGATCCTGGGCCTCGGGTCGAGCGATATCGGGCGGCCGATTCTGCGGCTGAAGCTGAGAATCGACGTGCGCAGCCTCGAACAGATGATGGTCGAGGTCATCCAGCAGGTACAGCCGCGGCACAGCACGGTGCAGGACGAGGACGGCCGCTGGTTCAGCCTGCGCATCACGCCGTATCGAACGCTGGATAACCGCATCGATGGCGTGGTGCTGACGGTGGTGGACCGTCATGCCGTCGAGGATGGCGGCAATGGGTCAGGCAAATCGGCGAAGCGGAAAAAGGCCGTAAAGAAGACGGCGCGGCGGGCGCGACATTAACGCGAATTGCGTGGCCAGGCCTGAAGTACTGTCGGGAGATCTATCGCCAGTCGGGCAACCAGATACCGGAGCGCTTCATGACCGGAACCTTCTGCTCGCCGAACCCGGCGACGTATTCGCCGTCGGGAAGATCGGTGGGCGCATCGAGCACCTGTAGCCGTGAATAGATATAGCGGAAGGCGCCGAGATGCTCTTCGGAACGAAGCGTGTCTTTCCACGCCAGCAGCACGCACGAAGACTCACGCTCCATTCCGCGCAGCCAGCCCCTTAACCGAACCACGGAACGCATCGGCCTTCCCCAGGGAGAATTGAAAACACAGTTCAGTGGAAGTATAGCAATTTCGGACACAGTTGAGGCGAGAAAACTCACACTCTATCCCCTGATCCATTTCATTCTTCGTGTTTTAACCGAGTTTCCCACAGCGACATTCACCAGGGGACAATGATCCATACCCTCATAAAGAGGACCCCCGTTGGCATTCCCGCGCAGAACCGCTCGTTCAATCGCCCTCGGCGTCGCTCTTCCGCCATTGGACTAAACTTGAGGGTTATGGCTACCGCCGAAACTTCCACTGTCATCCTGCCAAAGGCGCCGCGCGGCTCCTTTCGCAACGAGCCCTTCACTGACTTCGCGAAGCACGAAAACGCGCACGCCATGCGCGAGGCGCTCATGCGCGTCGGCGATCAGCTAAGCCACGAGTATCCGCTCATCATAGGCGGCGAGCGCGTCCGCATCAGCGGCAAAATCGAGTCGCGTAATCCGGCGCGCCCCGCGCAGCTCGTGGGCCTGCACCAGAAGGCCGGCGCCGAGCACGCCGCGCAGGCGGTGGAAGCCGCGCTGCGAGCTTTCGAGACGTGGCGTTTTGTCTCCGCCGAGGAGCGCGCTTCGCTGCTGTTGCATGCGGCGGGGCTGATCCGCTCACGCAAATTCGATTTCTGCGCGTGGCTGACCTACGAGGTGGGCAAGAACTGGGCGGAGGCTGACGCCGATGTGGGCGAAACCGTCGATTTCCTCGAGTTTTACGCGCGCGAAGCGCTGCGTCTCGCACGAGTGCAGCCGCCCATCCAGTACCCCGGCGAACGCGATGAGCTGCTCTACATTCCTTTGGGTGCGGGTGCGGTCATCTCGCCCTGGAATTTCCCATTTGCCATCATGGCGGGTATGACGTCGGCTGCGATTGTGGCGGGAAATACGGTCGTGCTGAAGCCTTCGAGCGATTCGCCGACCATTGCCGCTCGCTTTATAGAAGTTCTGGAAGAGGCTGGCCTGCCACCCGGCGTGGTGAATTTCTGCCCCGGTTCCGGTGCCACCTTCGGCAACGCGGTCGTGGAGCATCCGAAAACCCGGTTCATCGCCTTTACCGGATCGAAGGAAGTTGGGCTGGACATTCACACGCGCGCGGCGAAGGCGCAGCCCGGCCAGATCTGGATTAAGCGCACCATCCTTGAGATGGGCGGCAAAGATTCGATCGTCGTCAGCGCCGATGCCGATTTCGATGCAGCGGTGAATGGCGTGATTGCGTCAGCCTTCGGCTTCAGCGGGCAAAAATGCTCCGCCTGCTCGCGAGCCATCGTTGAGGAGCCAATCTACGATGAGTTCGTCGTTCGATTGCGGGAGCGGGCGGAAGCATTAAAAGTGGGCGATCCCGCGGCCAACAGCAATCTCGGCCCGGTAATCAACGAAGCGGCGATGTGCACGATCCTCGACTACATCAATATCGGCGCGAAGGAAGGCCGGCTGGTCGCCGGCGGTTCTGCCGTGGAAACGCCGGACAAGGGCTACTACGTCGCGCCGACTGTGATCGCGGACGTTGCTCCTGAAGCGCGCATCGCTCAGGAGGAAATCTTCGGGCCAGTGTTGGCCGTGATCCGCGCGCGGGACTTCGATCACGCACTGGAGATCGCCAACAATACGGAGTTTGGACTGACCGGCTCGGTCTACTCCAGCGATCGCGCCAAACTGGACCGCGCCCGTCGTGAATTCCACGTTGGCAATCTGTACTTCAACCGCAAATGCACGGGCGCTATGGTGGGAGCGCACCCGTTCGGCGGTTTCAACATGTCCGGAACCGACTCCAAGGCCGGCGGCCCGGACTATCTCTGCCTCTTCACGCAAGCCAAATCGGTGGGAGAGAAGCTCTCCTGAAAATGCCGGAAGCGCGGGTCAGAACCGCGCCTCCCGGCGAAGAACGGACGGATCCAAGTCTGACTGGCTCCGGCTTCAGAGCCCTTGCATAATCTGGTCACCGACCGCCTGCGCCGCCTCTGCCAGAATGCGGTGGTGGATCGTGAACAGCGCCAGCTCCAGCCGGTCGGACACGCCCGTCTTATCGTAGATGCTGCGCAGGTAATTCTTAACCACCTGCTCGGTTGTCGTCAGCCGCAAAGCGATTTCCTTGTTTTTGCAGCCTTGCACGATGAGCGCCACGATCTTCAGCTCCTTAGGCGTCAGGCGTTCCCGAACCCGGGAACCGACCGCGTCATCGGCTATTCCAGCGTCCATGCCGTTGGCGCGGACATGCCGTTCGCCGATGCCCACGCGGCGGACGCATTCGATCAGCGCTGGTCCAGTCACGTTCCGATGCGCCGCGCCGTTCACGCCCGCGTGGAACCACGGCTGGACCGGTTCGCCGTTCTCCGCGATGACGATACTGTGGCAGCCCGCCGCGAGCACGCGTGGGATCACGGTTTGCGGATCGAGCTTGAGAGATGAGGCAAACAGCAGGGTGGAACCACGGAACGTGTCCAGCGCCGGCAACAGCCGGTCGGCATCGGCACACTGGGCGATGATGCGAAAATCATCCTCCATCGCCAATACTTTTGCGGTCCCGGCACGAAAAATCGCCTGGTTATCGGCAAGAATCAGCTTATTCATGTGTCCGCTTCCTTGAACAAACAGGTGGGTCGCCGGGGTGGCCCCGAAGACAGATTGATCCAACACGGATCGCCTTACCGCAGCGATTCGCTGCAACGGTCATCGGCCCGGCGCCACCTCCTCACCCGTCTGTGTCTCTGATTCGGACACTTGCGGTACTTCCGGTCGCCACCGGTTGAATGATGGGCCTTTCCCGCGTCAACATGCGAAAGGCTTTCCACGATGGCCTGCACTCGACTGCCATCATTCAGGACAAAAGTAACGCGCCGGACCTCGGCGGTACTGTGACGCTCGTCACCTCTGTCTGTTCAGGTTTTTGGGGGTATGGGTTCGACGAGTATCCTTCGCAACACGCCCGCCAATCCCCTGCCTCGCAGGATTTCCCGCGCCCCTGTACCTTGATAGGAGGGCTTCGCCCCAGGATCTCCCATGCCCAGGCCGATCATTCTCGCCGTTGACGACGACGCCAGCGTACTGGAAGCCGTGGTGCAGGACCTGCGCCGGAATTACGGAGAGAAATACCGGGTTCTGCGGGCGGGATCGGGCCAGGCGGCGCTGGATACCTGCGCACAACTGAAGGAGCGCGGAGATCCGGTGGCGCTGGTGATTTCCGATCAGAGGATGCCGGGCATGACGGGTGTGGAGATGCTGGAGCGGCTTCAGTCCCTCAGTCCCACGGCCCGCCGAGTCCTGCTCACCGCCTACGCGGACACCGAAGCCGCGATCCGCGCCATCAATTCCGCGCGGATCCACTATTACCTGACCAAACCCTGGGACCCTCCGGAAGAGCGCCTGTATCCGGTACTGGACGATCTGCTCGAAGACTGGCATGAAGGCTATAAGCCGCCGTTCGAGGGAATCCGCGTGGTGGGACCGCGCTGGTCCCTGCGCGACTATCAGATCCGGAATTTCCTCTCGCGCAACCAGGTGCCGTACGTCTGGCTTGATCCGGAGAAGGATTCGCAGGCCGTCGAGTTGCTGCACAAGTTTGGCGTCGATGATGGACGGCTGCCGGCAGTTCTCTTCCCTGACGGCACGTCGCTGGTGCAGCCTGACGACGCGCTGCTGGCGGAGAAAGTGGGCCTGCGTACCCAGGCAAAACAGGATTTCTACGATCTGGTTGTGGCCGGAGCCGGGATGGCCGGCCTGGCTGCTGCCGTCTACGGCGCGTCTGAGGGACTGAAGACGCTCGTGCTGGAACCGGAAGCTCCCGGAGGACAGGCGGGCAGCAGCTCGAAGATCGAGAACTACCTGGGCTTTCCGCGCGGCGTGAGCGGAGAGCGGCTGGCGCGCAATGCCGTGGATCAGGCGCGGCGATTCGGAGCGGAATTTGTGACGCAGCGCGCGGCTGGGATCCGCTGCGACGGCCAGTATCGGCAGGTGCGGCTGGTCAGTGGGAAGGACGTTTCCTGCCGCGTATCCCTGGTTGCCGTGGGGGTTTGCTACCGGAGGATTGAGGCGCCGGGAGTCGAACGGCTAACGGGCGCGGGGGTGTACTACGGGGCTTCGCTGGCCGAGGCGCAATCGTGCAAGGGCGAATCGGTATACATCGTGGGGGGCGCGAATTCGGCCGGCCAGGCGGCCATGCACTTTTCTCATGTAGCCGAACACGTAACCATGCTGGTTCGGGCGAGCGGGCTGGAGAAGAGCATGTCGAAATATCTCATCGATCAGATCACCGGAACATCGAATATAACGGTGGAGACCAACACGGAGATCGTGGAAGCACTGGGCGAGAAACGGCTGGAGCAGCTACGCATCCGGGGACTGCGCGGAGAGGAAACCCGGCCCGCATCATCTGTTTTCCTTTTTATCGGCGCGGCGCCGCAGACGGAGTGGCTGCCGGAGGATATCCTGCGCGATGCGAATGGGTTCGTGCTCTCCGGACAGGACCTGCGTGACGGCGATGGGCGTCTGCCGCGGGGATGGAGGGAAGACCGCGAGCCGTATCTTCTGGAGACTTCCCTGCCGGGCGTCTTCGTGGCCGGCGACGTGCGGCATGGGTCGGTAAAGCGCGCGGCCTCGGCGGTGGGCGAAGGATCGATTGCGGTGCAGTTTATGCATCAGTATCTGGCACAATTCTAGGATCGGGGACGATGGGCAAGACGGCGAGCACTGCGACAGCAATCACGGGCAGAGCGGTTACCCACAAGGAGTTGTCGCACCTGATCCGGTCGGTGCCGCTGCTGGCCCATCTGAAGCAGGACGAGCTGCCATGCCTCGGTACGGTGGAGCTGGTGGAGGCGCCAGCCGGGACAGTGCTGTTCCAGCAAGGCGAGAGCGCGCCGGCATTCTGCGTGATTCTGGACGGGGAAGTTCGCGCGGTCCGCCGGGAGGCGAACGGGATCGAGACGCCGCTGGCAGTCTTCCACACCGGCGACAGCTTTGGCGAAGCGCCGCTGCTCCTCGGCTCGCGGATCGTCGCTGCACACTGCACAGCCGTTGAGCCCACTCGAATGCTGCGCGTGAATGCCGAAGGCTTTTGGCAGATGATGGCAGCCTGCCCCACGATACGCCAGGGAGTGCTGGCGAACGCGGCGGAGCGGATTCATGCCTTCCAGGCCAATACCCTGCACCGGGAAAAACTCATCTCGCTTGGCACTCTGGCAGCAGGACTGATGCATGAGCTGAACAATCCCGGCTCGGCAGCGAAACGCTCCGCGGCGCAGCTGCGCGAGAATCTGGCGCGCCTGCAGGAAATCAGCATGCGCTTTTGCCGGTCGCCTCTGACCCAGGAGCAGCGCGCGTGCCTGTTGGATATGCAGCGCGAAGCGCTGGCGCTGGAGAAGCCGAAGCCGACAGGCAGCCTGGAAGAGATCGACGCGGAAGAGGAGCTGGGGAACTGGCTCGAAGAGATCGGAGTCGCCGATTCGCGGAAACTGGCGCCCACATTGGTAGCAGCGGGCTGGCGGCGCGGCGACATCGTCTGCGCGCAGAAAGCCTTCCCTGCCCCCGCCCTGCAGGACGCGCTGAACTGGCTGGCTGCGCTGGTCTCTGCCATGCAGCAACTGACCACGATTGAGGAGAGCCTGAGCCGTTTGACGGAGTTGGTCTTCGCGGTGAAGAAATACGCCTACGAAGACAAAGGGGGAGAACACATCATCGACGTGCACGAGAGTCTCCAGAGCACGCTGATCATCCTCGGGCACAAATTCCGCCACCAGCAGCTCACCATCGAAAAAGACTTTGCCGCCGATCTGCCAAGGCTGCGCACTCGGGGTACGGGACTGAGTCAGGTGTGGACGAACCTGCTGGATAACGCCATCGACGCTGCACCGCCGGGATCGAAGGTGCAGGTGCGCACCTGGGTGGAAAACGGCCTGGTATGCGTGGGGGTTGCCGACGAGGGACCAGGGATTCCGCCGGAAATGCGCGAGCACATTTTCCAGCCGTTTTTCACGACGAAGCCGCCGGGAGTGGGCACGGGCCTCGGGCTCGAGATCGCGCGGCGCATTGTGAGCGCGCAATATCACGGGAGTATCGATTTCACCTCCAATCCTGGACATACGAAGTTCGTGGTGCGGCTGCCTCAGGACACGGCGAACCTGTAACCGAGATCCGGAATCCTCTCTGCTTCCCTTCCCGCCAGTGCGAGCAGCATGCCGAATCGCCTACACTGGATACTTTCATTACGAAACCTGAAGAAGATGGGATGATGCGCTGGTGACTCGGCCCTCGCTTGCTTCGATTGCTCTGCTGTTTCTCGTGGGATTGTTCGTTCCGCCTTTGGTAGCGCAAGCAGCCGCAGCGGATGCTCGCCCGCCGCTCATTCCGCAGCCGAGGGAATTTACCCCGCGCGGAAACCTATCGGTAGCTGCTGGCGTCCGGATTCTGGTCCCCGGCGGCAATGCGCAGGACCGATTTGCTGCTGAGAATCTACAGGCGGGCCTGGAGGCGCGCGGCGTGCCGGCCAGCCACAGCCCTTCGGCGGTGCGTATCTACCTGCTGCGCGACAACAGTATGCTGGCGCGCGTCGTACTACGGCGCGAGCACGAAACGCTGGATCGTGCGATGAGTCCGGAAGGCTACGTGCTGGTGACCGAACGGCGCGAGGTTTTCGTCGTCGCGCACACGGCCGCAGGCATCTTTTACGGCGCGCAAACGCTGCAGCAACTGGCGCGGCCCGGCGGCGACGGCCCGATTCTCCAGGGCGCAGTGATTTGCGACTGGCCCGCGATGCGCTGGCGCGGCGTGCACGACGATCTTTCGCGCGGGCCGGTGCCGACGCTCGCCTTCCAGGAGCGGCAGATCCGCACGTTTGCCGCCTACAAGCTGAACGTCTACTCACCATATTTCGAAAACACGATGCAGTACGCGTCGAACCCGCTGCCGGCGCTGCCCGACGGATCAATCTCCGCCGAGGACGCGAAGACCCTGGTCAGGTACGCGCGGCGCTATCACGTGACCATCATTCCGGAGCAGGAAGCCATTGGCCACCTGCATAAGGTGCTGCTCTGGCAAAAGTACGCGCCGCTGGCGGAGATTCCCAACGGCGCGGTGCTGGCGCCAGGACAGCCGGGCTCGCTGCAGATGATCGTCCAGGACTTCGACGAGCTGGCGGGCATTTATCCCGGACCGTTCCTGCATATCGGCGCCGATGAGACATTCGAGCTGGGACAGGGACAAACAGCAGAGGCGGTCCAGCAGCACGGACGCGGTACGGTCTATATCAACTATCTGCTGCGCATTCACCAGGCGCTGGTGCCGTTGCATCGGCGGCTGCTGTTCTGGGGCGACATGGCGATGAACAGTCCCGAGCTGGTACCGGAGCTTCCGCATGACATGATCGCCGTGGCGTGGGAATACGATCCGGAACCGGACGGCTATGCGCGCTGGATCGACCCCTACACGCAGGCGGGCATAGAGACGTGGGTGTCACCCGGCGTAAGCAATTGGCGGCGCGTATGGCCTAATTTCGATTTATCGCTGAGGAACATTCAGGGATTTGTCGCTGACGGACAGCAGGCGGGCTGTCCGGGCATGCTGAATACGGTGTGGGATGACGATGGCGAGGGCTTGTTTCTCCAGGACTGGTACGGCGTGCTCTTCGGAGCAGCGGCGGCGTGGCAGCCGGGAACCAGCAGCATTCCCGAATTCGCGCACGACTTCGGTCCTGTTTTTCACGGCGACGAGAGCGGAGATATCAATGAGGCGCAGCAGGCGCTGATCGACGCGCAGGAGACGCTCGAACGCGCGGGGCTGGGTGATGCGCTCGACGAGTATTTCTGGGTGGACCCGTGGAGCGAGGAGGGCCAGGAAGTCACGACGAAGATTCGTCCGGTGAGCGCGGAGGTGCGGCTGGACGCCGAGCGCGCCCTGACTCTGCTGATGGAGGCCCACGCCGCGGGGCACCTGCGCCATCAGGAAGCGCTCAGCGCGATGGATCTGGGAGCGCGACGGATCGATTTCCTCGTGCTGAAGTTTCAGCTTGCCGACCAGATTGCCGACAGCTACCGGCGTCTCTATTACGAACAGAAGATTCCGGCGATTTCTGAACACACGTCGCGCGATTTGTGGAATATCTCCGGCGTGAATGGCCTCTGCGAAGACCTGTGCGATGGGTACAATTATCTGCGTTCGCGATACAGCGCGGTCTGGCTGATGGAGAATCGTCCTTACTGGCTGAACAACGTGACGGACCGCTACGATGCCGCGGCGCTGCTGTGGATCAGGCGCGGCAATCGCCTGAACGCTGCGCGTGAAGAGTGGGAAGAGCACCACACGCTTCCGCCTCCGCAGCAGATCGGCATACCATCTGCGTCCGCCATCCCCTGACAACGATTGAGGAACCTGTTGACTGCGCACCCCACGCATCTGCGATTCGTCGATCTTGCCCTTGTAGTGGCGTACCTGGCCGGCATCACGCTCTTCGGTCTGCGCTTTCGCCGGAGGGGCGAGCGTTCGCTGCGCTCCTACTTCTTGGCGGACCGCAACCTGCCGTGGTGGGCGATTATGCTCTCCATCGTAGCCGCCGAAACCAGCACACTCACCATCATCAGCGTGCCGGGGCTGGCGTGGTCGGGCGATTTCGGATTCCTGCAGCTCGCGATGGGTTATCTGCTGGGGCGCATCGTCATCTGCATTTTGTTTTTGCCGCGCTACTTTCGCGGTGAACTGCTGACCGCCTATCAGTTAATCGGCCAGCGATTCGGGCCGCGGCTGCATCGCGCGACCGCGCTGCTGTTTCTGGTGATGCGCGCGGCGGCGGAAGGTGTGCGTGTTTTCGCTGTGGCCATTGTGGTGGGCGTCGCCATTGGGACGGACGACATTGCGTCCATCGCGATTCTCTCCGTGCTGACGCTGCTGTATACCTTCGAAGGCGGCATGGCTGCGGTGATCTGGACCGATGTCGTGCAGATGTTCCTCTACGTGCTCGGCTCGCTGGTGGCGCTGGGTACGCTCTGCACGAAGATTCCGGGCGGCTGGAAGGGGCTGCTGGCGGGAGCCGCGGCGGCGCACAAGCTGACCCTGCTGCACTTCTCCTGGTCGATTACGCAGACGTACACCTTCCAGGCGGGTGTGATCGGCGGATGCTTCCTGACCATGGCCAGCCATGGGACCGATCAGCTCATGGTGCAGCGCCTGCTGGCCGCGAAGAATTTGTTCGAGTCGCGCGTGGCTCTGCTGGCCAGCGGTGTGGTGATTTTCTTTCAGTTCGCGCTGTTCCTGCTGATCGGGGCAGGCCTGTGGGTCTTGTACCGGCACACCGGCGCAGCTGCGGGACTGAACCCCGATCGTGTCTTTCCCGTTTTCATCGTGCGTGACATGCCGGCGGGCGTAGCGGGGCTGATGATCGCGGCCATCCTCGCGGCGGCGATGTCGAACCTGAGCGCAGCGCTGAACTCGCTGGCGTCCAGTTCCATGGTGGATTTCTATTTGCCGCTCCGCCCCAACACACCGGAGCAGCAGCGTAACCGGCTCTCACGCGCCATGACGTTGACCTGGGCGGTGGTGCTCTTCGTGCTCGCCATGCTGTCCCGCCGCGGTGGACATGTGGTCGAAGTCGGGCTCTCCATCGCATCGGTGTTGTGGGGCGCGATGCTCGGCGTCTTCCTGCTGGGAACGCTGACTCGGCGCGCTGTGGAGCGCGGCGCCATCATCGGGATGATTGCCGGAGTGGCCGTGAATCTGTTGCTGTGGCTGCAGCCCCACGCGCTTTCGTTTTCCGTCGCCGGCCACGCGTTGGCATTGCCCAAAATTGCGTGGACCTGGTGGGTGCTCATCGGTGCGATGGTTACCTGCGCGGTTGGGTACACGTCAAGCCTGTTGTTCCCGGTTCGAATTGAAAGGAGTTTTCCGGATGCGCCGCTTTCTTAGCGTTGGGCCTCTTCTGCTGCTCGTGGTTTTGCTGGCGGGGCACGCCCACGCGCAGTACGACTTCTCGGCCATCGATTCAATCGTGAACCAGGGCATCGCAGATCATAAGATTCCCGGCGCTGTCGTGATCGTCGGTCATGACGACAAAGTTGTCTTCCGTCGCGCTTATGGCCTGCGATCGCTGGTGCCAGACCGGGAGAAGATGTCCGCGGACACGATTTTCGACATGGCCTCGCTCACCAAAGTGCTGGTGACCGCCCCTGCCGTGATGCAGCTATACCAAGAAGGCAAGATCGATGTGGACGCTCCGGTGGCGAAGTATCTGCCGGAATTCGCGGCGAACGGCAAAGGCGGCATCACCATCCGCAATCTGCTGACGCATTACTCGGGGTTGCCGCCGGATTTGCCGTTGCAATCGCCGTGGCACGGCAAGCAGGCGGCCTACAAGCTTGCATTTGCCATCGTGCCACTGCGTCCGCCAGGCGTACGCTTCCAGTACAGCGACATCAACTTTATCGTGCTGGGAGCGCTCGTTGAGAAGATCTCCGGCATGTCGCTGGATCAGTACGCGCTCCGGTACATCATCCAGCCGATGGGCCTGAAATCCACGCGCTTCCTGCCGCCGAAGGCCTGGGTTCCGCGCATTGCGCCAACGCAGTGGGAACACGGAGCGTCGGCTTCGGGCATTCGCGGCTCGGAGACCTTCCCCGGCGATATCATGCTGCGCGGCATGGTGCACGATCCAACGTCGCGGCGCATGGGTGGTGTCGCGGGACATGCAGGTCTCTTTATGGATGCGGACGATCTTTCGGTGTATGCCCGGAATTTGCTGGATCGCCTGGAAGGTGAGCCCAGTAAGTTTCCGCTCGCGCGCCGCGTGCTCGAAAAGATGGTCGCGCCGGAACAGCCCGCCACGGGCGTTGTTCTGCGCGGCTTTGGCTGGGACATCGATTCTCCGTTCTCCACCAATCGCGGCACGCTGTTTCCCGTGGGAGGGTTCGGGCATACCGGATTCACGGGGACTTCGATCTGGGTGGATCCAGCGAGCGACAGTTATTTAATCATCCTGACGAACGCTGTCCATCCCAACGGCCCGACGGGCATTACAAGGCTGCGTGGCAGGATCGCGAACGCGACGGCGGTGGCGTTGGGCGTTCACGCGGATGACGGCGTGCTGGCGGCGCACATTACCGGCTACAACGAGTCGCTGAGCGGGGTGAGGCGCTGGGCAGCGCGGAACGCTTCTGTGCAGACGGGTATCGATGTGCTGGAGAGCGACCATTTCGCGGAGCTGGCGGCGCTGGCGCAGAAACACGGGGGACATCTGCGGCTGGGCCTGCTGACCAACCAGACGGGCATGGATTCCAAGGGGAACCGCACCATTGACATCCTCGACCACGATGCGGCGGCCGCAGTGCCGGGCCTGAAGCTGACAACTCTCTTCAGCCCCGAGCATGGCATTATCGGCTCCTACGATCGGCCCGGTATTGCCAACTCCACCGACGCTGCCACTGAGCTGCCCATCATCAGCCTATATGGACTGACGGCAGCGCAGCAACGTCCACCGCTTGCTGTGCTGCGTAACCTCGACGCGGTGGTGATCGATCTGCAGGATGCGGGCGTGCGCTACTACACCTATGAGACAGTGCTGCGCTATTTTCTGGAAGCTGCGGCGAAAACCGGAACCGACATCGTAGTGCTCGACCGTCCCGATCCTGTCAACGGTGCGTTTGTGCAGGGACCTGTTTCCGATGCCGGCGCGGAGAGCTATGTGGATTCCATGCCGATCCCTGTGCGCCACGGCATGACGCTCGGCGAGCTGGCGCGTTACGACAACCAGCAACTGCACCTCAATGCGCCTCTCACGGTCGTAGCGATGAAAGGCTGGCAGCGAGGCGACTGGTTTGATTCAACCAGTCTGACGTGGGTCAATCCATCGCCCAACCTGCGCAACCTGGAAGAGGCGACGTTGTATCCGGCACTGGGACTGATTGAGACCACGAACATCTCCGTGGGACGCGGCACGGATACGCCATTTGAGCTGTTTGGAGCGCCATGGATCAATGGAGCGGCGCTGACCGCGTATCTGAACCATCGCGACTTGTCCGGTGTGCGCTTTTATCCTGTGAACTTCACGCCCCGCAAGCCCTATCCGTATGGCAGCCAGCCATGCAGCGGCGTGCGAATTCTGGTGACGGCGCGCAATGTGCTCGATGCGCCGGAACTGGGCGTGGAGATTGCGGCGGCACTGCACCGCTTCTATTCCAATCAGTTTGAGTTACAGAAAATGAACGTGCTGCTGGCGAATCGACAGGTGCTGGCGGAGATCACCGCGGGCGAAGATCCGGAATACATTGCGGAGCAGTGGCGGCCGCTGCTGAATTCCTTTATGGAGAAGCGTCAGCCAGCGCTGCTCTATCCGGATCGGTAATTTGGGCCCCGCACACGGCGGCGACACTTACGGCGTCGTCGCGGGCTGACTGGGAAGGAAGTGTCGGTTGAAGAAATCGATGGCGGCCTGGTAGGCGGCCATCCAGTTGCGATACAGCAGGAAAGGGTGAACCTCGTCAGGAAAGACGAGCATCTGCACATCGACGTTGCGCTGGCACAGCGCGGCGGGTAAGTATCCCCCGGGAGGCTTCCCTACCTGCTAAGCTGGCCGCTTTCCCTCTATTGCGCCAGCATGATTTGTCCGCTGACATGGAAGTGTCCGGTGACAAACGGAACGCCGGTATTTGGCTGACCGCCGCCAATGCTGACCGTGTAATCGCCCTGCGCCACAATTGGATCTCCGTTCTCGGTCACCATGCTCAGATCGCGCCGCCTGAGCTCGAAGCTGACCTTCTCGCTTGCCGCCGGTTCCAGATGGACCCTCCGGAATCCACGCAGAGCGATCTTCGGCGCGCCCGGAACATCAGGAAAATTGAGATAGAGCTGTACCACTTCGTCGCCGGCAACGCGTCCTGTATTCGTTACCGTCACGTCTACCTTCAGTGGCTCACCCGCCGCGATCTGTGTCTGCGGGAGCGTCAGGCCGCTGTAGCGGAATGTGGTGTAACTCAGTCCATAGCCGAACGGATAAAGCGGCTTACCCGTGAAGTACCGGTAAGTACGGTTCTTCATCGAGTAATCCTCGAAGTTCGGCAGTTGATTCACGCTTTTGTAGAAGGTCACCGGCAGCCTTCCGCCCGGATCGTTCTTTCCGCTCAGCGTATCGGCAATCGCTGCCCCGCCCTCTTCTCCCGAGTACCAGGATTCCAGAATGGCGTTGGCATGTTCGTTCGCCCAGTTCACCGCCAGCGCGCTGCCGTTCATCAGCACCACTACCAGCGGCTTGCCGGTAGCAGCCACCGCATGCAGCAAAGCCTCTTCCGGCTCGGGCAGATTGATGCTGGTGCGATCGCCGCCCAGAAAGCCCGGTTCATGGACCTGCCTCTCTTCGCTTTCCATCTCACTGGTCAGTCCCACGGCGGCGATCACCACGTCTGCGTTCTTGGCGGCCTCTGCCGCCTCGGGTAATGGAGCGTTGTTCACTTTCTCCCACATCAACTGTGCCGTGGGGTCTTTACCATTCATTGTTCCGTAGGTTACGGTCAGCGCGGCCTTTACTCCCTGCTCCAGATGGACCATGCCCAGGTTCTCGGTCGCTCCGCTGGTGCTGAACACGCGCACCAGATCTTCGCCATTGATATTCACCCCTCCGAAACCGTTGGCACGGATGCCGATCCGATAATCGCCGGTCTCCGGTGGATTCAGGAAGCCTGTCCAACGCACAAAGAAACCGTGCTGCCCCTGAACCTGCACCGGCAGACTCGCTGTGCTCAGATTCGCCCCTGCCTCCACGCGCGTCACCAGCGGCCTGGGCTTCTGACCAGAGATCCTGTCGGGACCGCTCCCGGCGCTGTACTCCGCCTCCAGTCCCCGTCTGCCGTCCGGCGTGGTCAGCAGCGATTCGGGGACAGGCTTCCCGCCATTCCGCAGGAATTGCGTTCCCGGAACAAAGGTGATCTGCGCGTTCGGGAATTCTGCCTTCAATCCTTCGAGCAGACTGACTGTGTGCGTCGGAATGCCGGCATAGTTGCCGAGCAGGACGTGCGTTTGGTCGGCGAGCGGTCCCACCACAGCGATCCGCTTGATCGACGGTTGCAGCGGAAGTACGCCATCATTCTTCAGCAATACCATCGATTCATCTGCCAGCTTCAGCGCCAGCGCGCGATGCTGAGGACTGTTCAGCTGGCTTTCGTCGACGTTAGAGTAAGGATCCCTTCCTGGCGGATCGAACATCCCCAGCTCGATGCGCGCCGTAAACAGCCGCACCAGAGCCCGGTCGATGGCCGACTCACTCAGATACCCCTCTTGCACGGCGTCGATGAAGGGCTTGTAGTCTTCGTCGCCTTTTACCCTGGTTATGAAATCGACGCACTCGTTGTCCATGCCGCGCTCCAGCGAGATCGCCGATGACTGCGCCTGCGTGGGGCGATAGTGGTGACCCGTGAAGATGTCGATCACTGCGCCGCAGTCGGAGACCACATATCCCTGAAATCCCCATGCTCCCCGCAGTTCTTTCTCCAGCAGAAACTCATTCGCGCAGGCGGGCTGGCCGTTAATCGCGTTGTAGGCGCACATGACGGAACCGGCATGTCCCTGCACGATTGCCGCTCGGAAGGCGGGCAGGTAGGTATCAATCATGTCATGCTTGCTCACGTCCGCATCGGCAAAGTGCCGCGTCGGCTCCGGACCGCTGTGTACGTCGAAATGCTTGGGCGTCGCGATCACCCGCGGATACTTCTGGTTGTCCCCCTGCATTCCGGTTACAAAGGCGACGGCCAGCCGCGCCGTCAGGAAAGGATCTTCGCCGTAAGTCTCCTGCCCTCGCCCCCACCGCGGATCGCGAAAGATATTCACATTGGGCGCCCAGAAATCCAGGCCATGAAAGATCGTCGAGCCTCCGGCGCGCACCGCCTGGGCATGCACGATACGGCCTTCAATGCCGATATCCGTCGCCATTTCGTGGATTGCGGGAACATCGAAGGTGGCACCCAGCCCGATTGGTTCCGGGAATTCTGTGGTGCCGTTCACCGCCACGCCATGCAGCGCTTCGCTCCACCAGTCGTAGGCCGGGACATGCAGCCGGGGAATTGCACGCGCCTGATTCACGAGCTGCGATGCCTTTTCCTGGAGCGTCATGCGGCTCACAAGATCTTCGGCACGTTCCTTCGCCGGCAGACTCGGATTCATATACGGCGGTACGTCCTGCGCGGACGCTCTGCGTGCGGACCCCCCGCCCGCCAGCAGCCCTATGCACACCGCTGCCTGTACAAGGACACCTAATCTCACCTTCATCACTCCTCCGCATTAGCTGAAAGCAGCGCGCCGGGCCAACCGCTTCCTGCTCTGTCTATGAATTGAGCCAGCGACTAAATTGTTTTACTCTGCGGCGTGCACCCTCAGCAAGACGAGGGGTGCGTTGCTCACCAGTTCTGCGGAGATTCTTCTGCCGGCTCGGCTGACCCTTCTCTCCGGGCTTCAGCCACTGCGCAGGGTTGTGAGGCTGCGCGGAGCAGGAAAGTTTGACCGCAAATCGCAGGGCCGATAGTATGAAAAAGCAGTGCTCGACGCGGAGACGCGTTGCGTCGTGACCTATCTGCGACTGCCCCCTCGTTCAACGGCAGGACAGCTGACTCTGGATCAGCATATCGGGGTTCGAATCCCTGGGGGGCAGCCAATCAAATCAATCACTTGCATGTTAATGTTTCAGGCACTGTGACCAGAATGTGCCCATGACGCCGAGCGCTCGCGCATCGCTTTTGCCACGACGTTCAGCCCAGGATGCTGGTACTTCATTGCTGTCTCCGCCTTGAGATTGCCAGTACGCTGGACTGACCTGATCCCCGTTTTTGGTCCAGTTGATCATACGAGATTCATAGTCGCCGTCGGGGCGGTCGGAAGGTGGGAACCGCTGCATTACCCCTGGTATGCAAGCCGCGGCCGCCCGGCAATCGCTATCTGCAAAGGGCAGCCGCGGAAAAATCAGGCCAGCCCCGCGTCAATGGTGCATGTTAGACATCCCGAGGCCGTAACCCGGGGCATTCAGGTCAGGCACGATCTCGATGTTCAGCATCATGCCGGCGTCTTCGTGGTCGAGGATGTGGCAGTGAATGACAAACGTTCCGATATAGCGGTCGTAGTAAGTGCGAGCGTGGACCTGATATCCATTCTCGACAAAGACCGTATCGCGAAAGACGTGGTACATACTACAGTACTGGTTCTGCAGGCCCTGCTTATCTACAGGCATGTCTTTGCGGCAGTGCCCATCTTTGTCGAAGATAGACTCCTGATGACCGTCGACATCCCGTGTGACATCCATGATCTCAAACGGGTTTACGTGGATGTGGAAGATATGCGGCTCACCCTCGGCGGTCAGAATCCAGTCGTCGGAAGTATTGACCTGGCGGACGATGTTCACCACGTCGGGGTTGTACGTTTGACCGTTGATCATGAATTTCGGGAATTTAATGTCGAAATCGGCGTGTTGCACGTGTCCAGGGGTAGGCGCAGGGAATTCCAGGAAAGGCGCCCAGGGGGAGATATCGCCGCGCAGCAGGCCGTCGCGAACTGGCGCCGGCAAGGTGCGATTGGTGTCGTAGAGAGTGTGCTCCACGTAGTCGCGCAGTTCTCCACTCACGACTTTGCCGCCGCGTACATGAACGTAAGCCAGCAACTGCGGAATGGACGGACCCTGGCCGCCGCCCTGGCCGGCGTTGGCGCGCTGCGAAGGAGGCGCTGCCTGATCCAGCAGGCAGTAGTCGCCGTCTTTGGGAAAGACGACGAGTACATCGCTGCGATAGCCGGGCTGCAGGTAGTTCGAGGCAATGTCGCCGCCGTTGCCGATGGTCTCAATGTGCGTGCGGGTGAGGCCGTCCACGGCAATTTCAAATTGCGGAATCAGTGTGTCCTTGTTGGCCACGCACTCCGCCTCGACTTCCGATTCCTGCTGGATACGGTTGCCCGCGAGTCCGGAGGTGTCGATCAGAGCACCCAGCTTTGGCACAGGCGTCGCCCGCACGACCTGCAGGTTGATGGTGTCGTGAATGCCACCATGAACGAAGCGCCAGCGCTGAATCTGGCCGGCGGGAAGCGTGATGGTGGGCTGCACGATGCCGTTGATGGTCGTGAAGCGGCCGTTCGTGTCCCAAATGGTTGACGAGAAGAGCTGCAACGAGAAGTTCTCCACCACGCCGGGCGAGGCGTAATTGCCCGGCACCGGCCTAGGACACACCCAGGGTGCATTGGCTGGGCCGTTCGGGTCGCTGCCATCGCTGTTGACGTTATAAAAGCCCCTGGTCGTGAAGATCTGCTGCCAGGGTCCACCCTGCTGACCCGGCGGATTGCTGAAACAGGCATACGGAATCTGCTGGAACAGGAACAGCTTCTCCGGCACGGGAGTGCCGCCGGTATTGTGCAGGATGGTATCGATGTCAGCGATGGGATGCGGATTGGCCGGCGTCGGCGGGGTGTACTTCCGCGTGCCGCGCACGACAAGAATGCCGGCTTCGCCACTGGCCACCGAGACCGCAGTCGAGCCATGCCGGTGCGCGTGATACCAGAAGGTTCCCGCCGGATGATCGCTGGGGATATTGATCTCGTACGGGAAGTCCGTTTGCGGCGCGATGTTCAGCAGGACGTTGTCGCTGTTGCCGGCGGGCGAGACGTGCAGCCCATGGGTGTGCAGGTTGATAGTGTTGAAGCAGCCGACACCGGCTGGCAGTGCCAGCCCGGAAGGCGGATTCGGCAGGCACGAGGGATCGTCTTTGCTGAGGGAGTTAATGAGGTCGACGTGCAGCGTGTTGCCAGGCAACACCTCAATGGTGGGACCGGCATGGCAGCCGCCGTAGGAGCGCAACTCCACGGGATCGTTGCCGCCCCAGGGATCGGTGGGATCGGGGTTATTGATGGTGAACTTCGCGCGTACCGCATGCAGCTTCACATAGACGTCGTTGCCGGTGCGGCGAATGGTGCCCTGAGGGTGACAGGTCTCCAGTGGAGACGGCGTTTCGAGGCGAAGCAGCTTCAGGGCCGCAGCCTGCGGCGTGGTCTCCGGCAACACCGGCGGCGGCAGGTAGGGATGAACGGCGGGCTGGTTTTGCTGCGCGCCGGCGGTGCAAACTCCCGCGAGCGAAACAGCGAGAAAGGGCAGCGCGGCCGGGAGCCACATCCGGCGCAGGGTCAGGTGCAGGATCGATTTCACGTGAGTTCCTCCTCGTGCGAAGAACAACCGGTACGGATGCAAACTCGAGTGCTTCCCGCAGCTCCGGGATGGACTGCCATCCAGCTCCACGCCGCAGAGACGACCAATGCGGCGCTGCCGGCATAGCCCACCCACACAGGCCACGCATTCAGGCGCGCGATGAGAATCATAAGCAGCGCTGCGATGGCGAGGCCATTGCAGCCGGCGATCGCGCGCTGCCGTGCAGCTACGATCAGCAAGACTACAAGCCCCAAGACAACCAGCGTAGTGAGCAGCGGATTGACATACGAGAAAGGCAGGCCGAGCAGTGCGCAGATGCCGGCAATCGCCGGCCAGCACAGCGGACAGCCGAGCTTGGGCATGAAGGCGAGCGCGGCCGTCATGACAGGAACGCGCCGTGTGGACGCTATCTGCCCAGCGGCCGCGGTCATGCGACCTCCTCGGCGTTATTCGCGATGTGGCGGCGTTGCCAGAAGGGCTCGGCGGACCATCGCTGTTCCTGCGCGTAAACCTCGCCATGCAGGCGGCGAAACTCGGAGAACTGTTCGCGCATCAGCGCCTCGTAGCGGCCCAGGCCAGCGGCGGCTCGGCCTTCCAGAGCATCTGCCACAACACAGGCTGCGAGCATCCCCGTATAGAGCGCGCGTGTGATGCCCTGCCCGGCGAGAGGATCGCAGGCCCCGGCGGAGTCTCCGGCAGCCACCCAGCCATCGCCGCCCAGCGGGCTCAGCAAGCTGGTTGAGGCCGGAGCGACAAGGAACCGGGACGGTTGCGCATGCCGGCCCAGCGCCGCAGCAATGTGCTGCGTCTGCCGCAGCAGGTCATTCCAGGCGCGCGCTGCGGGCAAGCCGGCGCCGCGGCCCAGGTCCGCATCCGTAAGAAACGTGACAATGCGGCGGCCGTGCGGCAGGGGTGCCGTGTACCACCAGCCCATGGCGCAGGCTTCAATCGTGATGCCGGCCTCGCGCGCCGGCGCGGACTCAAATATTCCGCTATAAGCTGTGAGACTGTCGAAGGAGCGCATGTGCGCGCCCTGCAACCGGGCAATAGCCGCGGTCCGCCCCGTCGCATCCACCAGGAATCCCGCACGGCACGTGCGGCGACCGTTCAGCTCCAGCCGCCATCCGCCGTCTTCACGCCCAGCAGCAATGATCCGCGTATTGCGGAATACTTCAGTGCCAAGATCTGCGGAGGATTCCGCCAGATGCCGGTCGAAGCGGTTGCGGTCAAGATGCAGACCAGGACCGCGCGCGGAAAAGAGGCGGTGCTGGCTGTGCAGGCGCTCGCCACCCCAGGCGGAGGCCGCGGTTTCGCCCGTGGTGCCGCACGCCTCCAGCGATTCGAGCGGAATCTGCAGGCGGCGCAGCAAACTGAGAGCATGCGGCGGCAGAATTTCCCCCGTGCGCGGGCAGCTGTAATCGGAAGCCTCGAACACGGCTACCGTCCACTGCGGAAAATTCAGGCGCAGAAACGCTGCGCAAGCGCTTCCCGCCGGTCCGCCGCCGGCCACCGCGACGTCGCAGCGCATCACGCTAGCCCACCCTGACCGCGTAGAACGAGGCGACCACGCCCGCCGGCGCCGTGCCTCCGCCGGAGGACGAATGTGGAATGGTGCGCGTGATCGAGCCGACGATGGCGGCACGCTGCAGCTGTTCCGTGCTGTTCGGCCACACGGGCACCAGCCAGCCGATGTAGTCGTAGATCCACTCCTCGCCGCCGACCAGGCCTTTACCCTGGAAGCGTACCTGCGCGGGCGATCCATAGCCGCGCGATCCGTGCAGCGACAGCGACCAGCCCGGTCCTCCGATCGTGCCGGTCAGCAGCTCCGGCGCCGGATTGTCGTCGATCGTCAGTGTGCCCTCGCCGAACTCCAGCTTGTCGAAGTCGACGGAGCCATCCGGCTCGTTCAGCAGGCTGCGATACGTCCAGGAGCCCGCAAATGGATTGTTCGCCATCGTTCCTCCTGTGTTCTACTGCTCATCTTCATCGTTACGGCTGCGCTCCACGTTGACGTACTTCGGCGGAGGCAGCGGCGAAGGCTGATTGAGCTGCTCCGGCGGCACGTATGGATTGCGCAGCAGGAAGCCCAGCCGCCGCCATTCCGTCACCATCTTCAGATCGCCGGCGTTGGTCTGCGGAACGCCGCGCGCCCAGTTGTAGTACTGGAACTTCGGATCGGCCTCGGTGCCATCGATCAGCTCGTAGACCTGCATGGGACGATGCGCTGGCCACCACAGCGTCTCCCACACCATGCGCGTGCGCTTCATCCAGGGATCGTTGGGGTTGGAAGCGTCGATGTTGTTCCACAGCGCCCAGGTCACATCGATCTCCTGCGTAGAGCACTCGTTGAAATCCGCCTGCCACGGCAGCGCCATCATCTTGGTCAGATCGCCGGGCTGCAGGCCCACGCTGTAATCGCTGCCCAGACTCAGCGGCGTGTCGAGATAGGCGATGTAATCCTGCTCCGGCACTGGAAACGTGTTCACGCTCTGGTTCTCGTTGGCCGCCGTCTGCCGGAAGCCGGCAAAGAGCGGATCGGCCTTGATGCGATACGGCTCGACGAAAATCGCCGGATTGCGGATGATCCAGCCGACCTCCGCGCCAGGGCAGAACGCGCCGCCTGCGAGGTTGCTGAGGACGTTCCGGTCCAGCTCGTGCCCGGTGTTCGACTCGATCCGCGCATACGGCTGCCAGGGATCAATATCCTTCTTGGGAACCCATCCCTCCAGGATTTCGTTGTAGAACCTGCCTTCGCTCCACTGCCCCAGCAGATAAAGCTGGTAGTCCGTGAAGCGCAGGAATTTTGAAGGCAGATCGTTGGACAGGGGATTGTCGCCGCAGAGCAGCGGCATGAGCGGCAGATGATGCACGCGGGTGGTGGGCCGGTTCTCGACGCGAAAAACATTCTCCTCGTCCTCCTTGCGCAGCAGGTCGAAGAGGTAATTGCGGTAGGGCGCGAAGGGATCGTGCGTGGCCTCCGCCAGCGCAGCCCCAAGCGCCGATTCCAGCAGCGATCCGGAGCGAAACTGGCTGGAGAGCCGCTCCAGCGTATTCGCCACTGACTGACCCACCGTGGCCGGCTGCTGCGAAGCGGGAACTGCGACGGCCTCGGGTCCGCCGCTGCGCAGGTTCTCTGCCGCTTTCTTCGGAGCCGGACCCTGCAATTCGCGCGAGAGTGCCGCGATGGCAGCCTTCACCTGCTCGGTCGCCTTCTGGTAGGCCTCATTGGTATCGCTCTCCGGCTCCTTCGCGGCTGCGTCCATCGATTTCCAGCGCGCCAGGTATTGCTGCGGCGTGTCGGTGGAAATGCCGCCCGAGGCAATCTCGGCAAATGCCTGCAGGGCCTTTGTCAGCTCCTCGCGCGCGGAAGCCTTGTCCGCCGCCGCGCCCAGGCGCAGCATGCGATTCACGCGGCGCGAATTCGCCGCCTGCTGATCGAGCATCAGCAGTGCGGAATCCATCGCCTCAAAGAAGAGCTGGCCCGAGCTGTTGGCCACGGCTGCTTCCTGGCTGGCGCGCGCGTACGCGCCCTCATTCACCTGCGGCGGCACAGAGAGCTTGTCGGGATCGAAATTGCCACGTGAGGTCTGATTATGCGGGTAATTCGACTGCGCCAGCACGTTGGTGAGGTAGGTGTACTCGTCGGCGCGGAAGAGAAGCGGCCAGATGTCGCGATAGAACCAGGGCTTGTAGGATGGATTCCACATGAGCGCTGAAGCCTGCCACAGCGCCAGCGCCGCAGGATCGGTCGCGTCAATCTGCTGCGGTTCCGCGAACGTTCCCGCCTTGCCGTACAGGTCGGTGCGCGCCGCGAAGTCGACGATGGCGGTGTTGTAGACGACGTCATCCAGCGTCACGATGTCCAGCACCTGCGGAACATAGGCCGGGTAGGCGGAGACGACCCACGCAGGCGAATCGACGTCGATGTAGCGTGGACGATCGACCTCGGCCGATTGCATGATGAGCCGCGCGGTCACGGGTCCGTCGGAGGTATCGTCGAACCAGCCATCGTTGTTGGCGTAATCGTCGATGCGCGGCTGACCGAAGCCAGTGAGCCAGCATCCGGAGTTGCCGTGTCCGCCCAGCACCAGCAGGTGGCCGGCATCGTTGGTGAGGATTTCGCCCAGGGTGTCGATGCGGCGCGGCCACATCTCTTCCGGCGGAAAGGTTGCCGCGTAGAGGCCGCCGCTGCGGCGGTCGAAATGCGCGCTCCGATGCGCGCGCAGATCCACCACCTGCGGGCCGGGATCGATGATCAGCCGCTGCCGCTCGTTTGGATCGGTGATGGACGCATTGCGCAGCGGATGCCCCGCGAGGTAGCCATGTTCGCCGGAAAGCTGCAGAAACTGGTACCAGCAGGATTTCTTGTTCGCCAGATGCACGCGCCACTGGATGTTGGCGAGCGTCCCGCGATTGCCGCCGCCTTCGATGGGGTCGCCGATGGCCAGCGGCCGGCCCTGCGGCGATTTCTCGTCGTAGACGAAGACCTGGAAGCGAGCCGCCTGGCGCTTGATGCGCCCCTCGTCGTCCTTGAACTTCGTCACGCGCTGCAGAGTTGTGCCGTCGGCGGAAAGCGCCGGATTTCCCTGGCTGTCGCACGCGATGGGGAGCGCGGCCGGCGTCTCCGGCGAGATGCAGAAGGCGTCGGAGCTGTTTCCCAGGCGGGCGATGCCGAGGCCGGGATGAATCCTGTAGACGGGAACGGAGTACTTGCAGCTCACGCGCGGCTCCTTTCTTACAACGCCGGGTCAGTCGAGAAAATTCAGAGAAACGCCGTCGAGCCGCAGCAGCTCGCGCTCTTCTTCGTAGTCCGCTCCCACCACCACCAGCGTGATGCTGAGCTGCTTCGCGCCCGCTTCGAAGAGCCTCCGCGCGCAGAGCGTGACGTCGATGCGGTGGTTGCGCGGCGTATTGTGGCTGCGTGGCCGCAGATCGTATTTCCCGCGCACCGGAACCGCGCAGTGCCCGGGACCGCCGATGCAGTCGCCGTGTCCGAAGATCGCCAGATAGCCTGCGTAATTCGCGTGATCGATCGGCGTGTTGGCATTCGCGTCCGGCAGATTGAGAAAGACGCGCACGAAGCACGACCGCTGGAGTTGCGGCACGCGGTGCAGGCGAACCTCAGCCGAGCGGAACGCCGCGGCGACGTTCTGCGCCACGTCAATCGGCTTTGAGACGAACCGCGCCACCGGCGATTCCGACCCCACTGGCAGGAGGCAGGAGCTGCGCACGTACTCGTAGCCGAAACGCCGCATGTCGAGCGTGTCGCGCACGGTGTAGCCCCACGGCGTCAGCACCGAATCCAGCTCCACCGGATCCGAGTGCGGGTGCACCGTCTGCCACTCGTTCCAGAGCCGATCAATGTTCACGTGAATCGGCCAGAAGACCGGGTCGTACGACGCGGTAAGGTTGCTGAACATGTCGCCGAGCGGCGGCTGCGAGTAGAGGTCTGACTTTTTGTGGAAGCGCCGCCCGGCCACCTTCACGCTCTGATTGCGGTCGCGCACAGTAGACGTCGGCGCGGATCCCGGCGCATCGGGATTCATGCCTCCGGTCCAGATGTGCATCGTATTGTGCGGATTCTGGTCGAGGAAGCCGAAGGCGTCATCGTAGTAGCTGCCGCCGCCGAAATCGCGGAAGGTGCGTAGGTTCATGATCTGCGCCATGTCCTCGACGGTGGGGTAGTGGTAATGAATCTTCGTGTTGATGGTCTTGCCCTGGAACTCCGCCGGATAGCGCAGCGGGTACCACAGAGGATTCGCCGCCAGCAGCGCGTCGAGGAAACGCTCGCGGTACGCGCCCTTCGTGTACTCGGCACCGATCAGCCTGGCGACCTCAGCGAAGAACCGCGCCTGCGAGGGATACCGCTCACCCACCATCGGCTTCAGCGCATCCGTGGGAATGCCGTGGGCCTTCAGGAACTCGAGTGAGGTCGAGACGAGGAACGCCTGGAGCGCGGGCGGAATGATTTCGCCTTTCTCCGGCTGCGAGGGCCGGTACTGCGGCATCGTCCAGTCCCAG
>JASHRH010000117.1 GCA_030037475.1 Acidobacteriaceae bacterium | reverse complement strand
GTGCAAAACCACAGCGAAGCTCCCGCCCAGAAGGGCCGGGAGCGGTGCAGCCGCAAAAAGAAAACCAGGCCAATGAGGGGGAAGAGCGAAGTCTGCCCCATCACGACGCATTGCAGGGCCGGAGGAAAGGCATAGCCGAGCCACTGGACGTAGTTCCTAGGCCGTCCCAGCATTCTCCAGAGAACCCGAACGCAGAGCAGCGCCAGGGCAAGCATGAGTAGCGACCAGGGCAGGGCGGCAGCGCGTGCCGGCAGAAAGCCGAGAGGCAACGCCAGCGGCAGGCTCCAGGGAGGGTTCCGCATGTAATAGGAGCCGTGGCCGGTGAAACCGGCGGCGTGCTCCATCAGGCCCATCATGCTCGGATCGTAGGGATTGAGATGGCGCAGCAGCTGGTGTCCGGTAGCCCAGTAGACGACGAAATCGCGGGAACCGGAGAGGGATCGCTCGAAAGGAATGACGCCGAGAAAGAGCGCGGTGGAGACCAGAGCCAGGCCGCACGCGATGGCGATGACGAGTCCTGCGAGATCGGTCTTCTGATTCCTGGGAGCGGTAAGCTGGGCCATCCAGGCGATTCTACTCAGCCTGTGTAGTTGCGGACGATTCCTCTTTGTGGGGATTTGCAAAGCAACAGCCCAAAAATCGCTCTGCGCGGCCTGCAATTGCGAAAACTGGCGCGGAGGCGCTTACTTCCCACACGCTCGGCACTTCGCCAGGATTGCCTGATGCAGACGCTCGCGGAGATCGTCGGGCAGCTCGTAGAGCTCGTGCTTTCGGTAGATCTCGATGGTCTTGCGCGTCGTATTGAGGGTGATTTCGCAATGCTCGCAGCAGTGCAGATGCTGCTGCAGCTCGGCGCGCAGCGGCCCGGCGATGGCTGGATCGAGCATCTCGTCGAGCTTCTGCAAAAACTCCGTGCAGGTCACTTCACACCATCCTGGGCCTTCCCGCGGGACCCTTTCCTGAAGTACCGCGCCAGCCGTTCGCGGAGTTGCAGCCGTGCGCGCAACAGCCGCGACTTGACCGCCGGGATGCTGAGTCCCAGCGATTCCGCCGTCTCTTCCGTCGAAAGACCCTCGACGTCGCGCAGCACGAACACGACCCGGAAGCCCGGCGGCAGGCCTTGGATCGTCTTGCGGAGAATCTCGGCCATCTCTGACTGCCCGTACAGCGCCTCCGGATCGGGGCCCCAGTCGGCCAGATCGCGGGGCATGGAGCCTTCTTCGGTTTCCACGTCCTCGTCGATCGAAACCATCCGCCCGGTACGCCGCTTGCGCAGCCGCATCAGGGCCTCATTCACCGCAATGCGCACCAGCCAGGTATAGAATTTCGAGTTTCCCTGGAACTGGTCGAGCTTCTCGTACGCCTTCAGGAACGCATCCTGAACCACATCCTCGGCGTCTTCGCGGTTCTGGACGATATGCTGCGCGATCCGGAACACCTGGCGCTCATACTGCCGCACCAGCTTCTCGAACGCGTCCATATCGCCCCGGCGCGCCTGCTCCACCAGCAGGACGTCGGGATGAACTTCAGCCGTTCCTTGTGATTGGATGGAAGAAGACATGAATCGCTTCAGAATTTCAGGGTGTGCGGTCCCAGGGTTCCTTCTTCATACTAAATGGCGGGCTCGAAGACGAGCAAAGCGCGGCAGAGCACTGCTGGCGACTATCCTCCTGGCCTCGGTGATCGCATGCCGCCACACGCCCACGTATACCGGCCCTCCGGACCTGACGGTTCACATGCTCATGAAAAAATGGGCCATTGTGCCTGATCGGGTGGTCGCGCCGCAGGGCGCGAAGGTGGAACTGGTTGTCACGACCGCCGACGTGGAGCACGGCCTCGCTGTCCCGGGCCTCGCCATCAGCGAGCCAGTACAGCCGGGCCGGACCACAGTAATCCGGTTTCTGGCCCGGAAACCCGGAACTTATCCGATGCACTGCAGCGTCTATTGTGGCCGCGGCCACGACAAAATGACCGGGGAGATCGTAATTACGCCAGCAACGGCGGGTGCCGTGACCCCCTTGCACAAATAGACACTTTTTCTCGCGCAGACCGCCTTTCCGCGCGGCATTTCGTCTTACTCTGATACAGAGGGGTGGGGCGTTGGCAGTACGGTTGGACGGGGCAGGCGGGGCGAGTACCTGCGTACGCGAGGTGGGAAAAGAACAGGACAATTCAGCGACCATCCGCAGGAAAATCTCCTGGGTGCGCTGGCTCGCGGCGGCAGCGGCCAGCGTGGCGCTGGGATTGTTGATGCTCGTCCCTGCGCACGGGCAAACCACGACACCAACGACACAAAGTCAGGCCGAGCGCCAGGCGGCGAAGAAGAAAACGCCCGCGCGCCCGAGCTTGAACCGCAGGACATCTGAGCGCAGAGGCGCGAAAGCGAGGAGTTCAGCCTCTTCGGCCCACCGCCCGACTCGGCAACCAACGCGCTCCACTCGGCGTGAGCGCAATCTGCCTTCCCGCAGGCCTCGTACGCGCCGCTACCATCATCGCCGGCTCACGGCGCGGCAACTGGCGCGGAGTCGGCGCATCCGTCGGGCCTTTGTCGCGTCCGCACAGTTGGAACCGATGGCGCAGCAGCTCGCCCTGATGCGCACGCCTGCAGCCTATGCCGGAGTGACGCGCTACGCGAAGGCGCATCACGGCGACGCAGCAGCGGCGGCATATCTGGCCCTTGGCAACGCCTGCCTGCTGGACCACCGATTCGCGGACGCGGTCGCTGCATTGCGTCAGGCCCGGCTGGCCGGCGTGAATGGCGTTCTGAACGATTTTGCTGATTATCTGACGGCCCAGGCCTACCTCCAGAACAATCAATGGTCGCAGGCCGAAGCGGTTCTGGACGGCTTCGACAAAAAGTATCCCGACAGCATTTTTGTCCAGAACGTGCCTGTGCTGCGCGCGAATCTGTACCTGCAGGAAGGCGATGCGCAGCAGGCATTGCAAATCCTGAACGCGCATGAGGGCGAAGCCATCGCGGGGCATTCCGATTATCAGCTTGCGCTGGCAAAGGCTGAGTTGCTGGCAGGCGATGCAACGCGCGCGATGGACCTGTTTGAGCACGTGTACCTGACGTATCCGCTGAGCACGGAGGCGGGTTTTGCGCGGGCGCAATTGCAGTCGACCCGTGCTCTGGACACGCTGCCTCCCAAGGAGCGTCGGCGCCACGCCGACGCGTTGTACAATGCCAGGCATTATGCCGACGCTGCGGAAGAATACCGCGCGCTCGCTACGCAGCCGGATACCGATGGTGTCTCCAGCGATTGGCTGTTGGTGGCGGCCGCCGAGTGCGACTGGAAGCTGCATCGCCTGACGGAGCGAGAGCTGGGTGCGCTTCCGGACACAAATGACGAAGCCGGAGCACGCCGGCTGTATCTGGAAATGGAGATGGCCCGCGACCGGAGCGACATGGCGCGGCAGCAGGCGGTCGTAACGGAGATGGAGCAGCGCTTCCCG
>JASHRH010000116.1 GCA_030037475.1 Acidobacteriaceae bacterium | reverse complement strand
GACCCGTACGTTGTCTGGAATGAACTGCGGCAGGAAGGAGACATAGAAGACTCCGACCTTCGGATTGAGTAGATTTGTCAGCGCACCGCGGCCAAATGCGCTCCTACCCCGCTGGTCCTGCGCCGGCCCGACTGCAAAGCGGCTGCGCGGATTCCGGAGCAGCTGAAAGCCAACGTAAAGCAAGTACGCCGCCCCGGCCCAGCGTAGACCCGTGTATACGAACGTCGATGCGCTGAGGAGGACGCCCAATCCAGCCGCCACGAGCATGGACCAGACCAGGCAGCCCGTGACAATGCCCAGACCCGCCTGGAGCGCCCTACGAGCGCCCTCGATCGTTGCGGTTCTGACGACGAGAGCCGTATCCAGCCCTGGTGTTATTGTGAGCAAAGTCGCCGCTGCGGTGTACGTGGTCAGTGAGACGACGATGGCGTTCATAGGGAGCTTCGCAAAGGTTACAAATTCAAGTGGAGGAACTGATTGAAATCGCTTTTTCGGTAGTCGGCGAACGCCTCGCCGTCGCTGAAGCCGCGCTTCCGATAAAGCGCCAATGCCGGCTCGAAAGCAAGGCCGCTTCCCGTCTCGAGACTGAGCCGACGTAAGCCGCGACGACGAGCCTCGTCAATGATGTGCTCGAGGAGCGCCGTCGCGACTCCCTGCCTGAGATGGTCCGGATGTGTCCGCATTGATTTCAGCTCGCCCGTTCCGTCGTCGAGTTCCTTGAGAGCGGCGATGCCTGCCAATGCAGCCCCGTCCCACGCAGACCAGACTGAGACATTTGGCGCACGCAAGCCCGACAGGTCGAGCGCGAACACATGCCCGGGAGGAGAGCTCTCGTGCATGCTCTGGAGATGAAGTCGGAGCAGAGCGCGCGCGGCCTCTCCGGACAGGTCATCGCGGATGACTTGAATTTGCGTGGTCCGATTCATGCTCTCATCGTCTGCTGTCTCATCGTTCCCGGCCCTCGGGCGGCCGGAGCGTTCATCCGGCGACAGGCTTCTCCGGGGTATCGAGAATCAGCTGGTAGAAGGCGAGGTCCAGCCAGCGGCCGAACTTGTACCCCGCCTGCCTGATCGTGCCTGCGTGCACGAAGCCCAGCTTCGTGTGCAGCGCGATACTGTGGGCATTTTGGGCGTCGATGCCGCCGATCATGACGTGCCTGTCTTGCGCCCTGGCTGCTTCGATGAGTCGGCCCAGCAGCAGCCGGCCCAGTCCCCGGCCGCGATGACCGACCTTGATGTAAACGGAATGCTCGACGGAGTACTTGTAGGCCGGCCAGGCACGGAAGGTGCCGTAGGTACAGAAGCCGAGGAGCTCGCCCGCGTCGTCCTCGACGCCGATGACGGGGAAATTCGCTGCGCTTTTCACGTCGAACCAGGCGACCATGCTTTCCGCCTCACGTGGCCGGTAGTCGTACAGCGCGGTCGAGCTGACGATCGCCTCGTTGAGGATGGCCAGAATTGCGGCCGCGTGGCGCCCGGGGGTGCAGGTCACGATATTCATCGGAGACACGGTTCCAAAGGAGTCGGAGCTGGATGGACAGGCTCCAGTATATAGCGGCCCCTGAGTCGATTGCTGCCCGGTTACGGAGCCACGCAGCGCTTGCTGTGGCAAAATGATTGGCCGCGCTCGCATTACGGAGAGTTGTCGTGCCTCATCAAACAGTCGTATTCGCGCTGTATCCGGATGTGACGCAGCTCGATTTCACCGGTCCGCTCGAAGTGCTTTCGCGGCTCCCCGACACGAGCTGCGTAGTGGCTTCAACCGAGGGTGGCGTCCTGCAAGGCTCCGGAGGTCTCGCATTTGCAGACGTCCGACGCCTGTCCGATGTGGATAACTGCACGGTGCTGTGCGTCCCGGGCGGCTATGGTTGCATTGCGGCCATGGAAGATGAGCGCTACCTGTCGAGTTTGCGGGCGCTGGCCAAAACGGCCCGCTACGTCACTTCGGTCTGCACCGGATCGCTCCTTCTCGGTGCTGCCGGGCTGCTGCGTGGCCGCCGCGCCGCATGTCATTGGGCGTGGCGAGATCTGCTGGCCGCATTCGGGGCGATACCGGATCCGAGCCGAGTCGTCCGGGACGGTTCCACTATCACGGGTGGTGGTGTAACGGCCGGGATCGACCTCGCCTTGACCTTAATGGCGGAGATCGCCGGCGCCGATTACGCGCAGGGCGTGCAACTTACCCTGGAATATGCCCCGTCTCCTCCGTTTAGCTGCGGACGCCCTGAGGATGCGCGGCCCGAAATCCTCCTAAACGTTCAGACTCGCCTCAACGCCATACGCGCGCAGCGCGATGCTGCCGTGAGCCGCGCCGCCTCACGTCTTGCAACGATTTCCACACTGTGAGCGTTGGACGAGGACTGCCGCAAAGGCAGGTGTTCTCACATAAGTAGAGAAGGGAACCGGCTCGGAAGGCGGCGCACTGGCATCAGCCAACCCCAACTTCCAATACTCGATGTCGTGCCAGCGTCCGAGCTTGAAGCCAATATCTTCATGAACACCGATCCGTTTGAAGCCTAACGATTCGTGTAAGCGGATACTTCCTGGGTTCGGCAGAACGATCTCTGCAAAGGCCGACTGGAATCCCTGCCCTCGGAGCGTATCCAGCAACGCCCGATAGAGAACGCGTCCAATTCCCCGGCGATGTGCCGCAGCGGCGACGTAGATCGTCGTATCGACGGTCCAGCGATAAGCCGCGCGTTCACGATGCGTACTGGCGTAGGCGTAACCAAGCACCTCGCCGCCACGGCCAGCGACCAGCCAGGGATGTGTCTCGAGCGTTCTGGAGATGCGCAGCGCCATGGTCTCCATGGTCGGCGGCTCGATCTCGAACGATATCGCCGTGCTCTGCACGTAGGGCGCATAGATGGTCGCAATCGCACCTGCGTCACTTTCTTCTGCCGCTCGTATGGTCCATGTCGAATCCGATCGTTTCGACCGGATTGGGCGCGTCCATTGGGTAGTGCCCCGCTTCGCAGGCATCAATCACCGGCATCCAAGACCCGATCGATTGCCGCGAGCAGCGCTTTACGTTGCTTGACGGTATTCACCGGATAGCGCTCGAAATCGCTGCCCTTGCTCATGTCGGCGAATATCCCGCCCGGGTCCTCGTGAAAGTGCAGAAAAGACCTGGTCTTCCGATAGAAGACGCCAAGCCTTTTCTCTTTGATCCCCGGTCTCCGTCTTATCTGATCAAGCAGGTCAGATAGCTGCCGCAAGGCGTCTGTACCTGCATGCTTCATTGGGTGTGCCCAATATTGATTATACCGCCAACCGCACCGAAGGATGAGCTTGTCGCCGTCGCCAGTCGGATTTGCCCGTCTCCCGTCCTTCGAGCTGGCGGCGAAGCGAAGCGGCGGTGCCGCAACTCGGCGTGCTGCGCTCCGTTACCGGCCCGAACGCACTTGGCTCCCATTGACGGCCGCCTGGAGCTGCCTCGTCGCGAGCTGCACAGCCGTCTCCAGCGCATTCGCGGCCGGCACACTCACATCCGGCTGGATGCCGCGTCCCTCCCAATCCGTGTGAGTGATCGGATTGACTGCCCTGGCAAACGGCACCCCCACGACGAAATAATCGGCAACCACGTGCGGCGCCACCAGATGCGCCCCGCCGCCGGTGGTCTCGCCGACGATGACCGCCCGCTTGCGGGTCTGGAGGTCATAACAGAACTCCTCCGCACCCGAGAACGTCCGCTTCGAGGTCAGGATGTAGACCGGCTGCGTGGGCAGCCGAGCGCCCGTAAGGTAGGGCAGCGTCCAGTACTGCGTCGTGGAGTTCCCGGAGCGGTCGTAGATGTCGTTCAGGTGCGTTGGCTGCCCGAACAGGTAGCTCGCGATGAGCGCCACCATGAAGGGATCGCCGCCGCCGTTGTCTCGCAGGTCGAAGATGATCGCGTCAGCGTGCGCAATGAAGCCCATCGCGGCTTCGACGGTCGGCGCGCAGATTGCCGGCGGCATGAACGCGTCGAACTTCACATAGCCGATGTCATCCGGAAGGATTTCCAGTTTATCGAAGGCGCAGTTGCTGCGTTCCAACTGCTGACGCATTCGCTCGGTATCCTGCGCGGTCGGCATCCCGCGCGAGGGCATCTTGAAGGGGCTGAAGGACACCGCCAGATGCCTGTCGTGGCTAATGTCACGCAGGTCCGAGGTTAGACGCGCGGCGAACAGGTAGCCATCGCTCAGATCCGCGTAACCACCGGCAGCTTCCTTATCTAGCAGAGCGTCGATCATTCGCGAAGCCACTCCAGTGTCGACGTAGAACTGCTTCAGATCGTCCGCTATGCCATCAATCACTCGCGCGCGCAGTGCAGAGTCTAACGTTACGACCACTGGCGAGGCGCCAGGTGGAAGCGCCCGCAGCCCGAAAGATTTGACGGTGGGAGGCTTGCCGTCTCTGACCAGCAGGTCTCCGAGGGCAATCGTGGTGCTATCCTTCTCCTTGACGCGGAAGAGAATATGCAGGGGCTCGCTACGGTCGATGGAAAGCAAGTCGAATCCCCCGGTGTCCTTACGAAATACCAGCATGCCGTCGGCGGTTTGCGATGGATCCATGCGTCTCACGTAACTCTCAATGCGCATGCGATCGCCGCTGTTGAAAGCGTCGAGCCAAGCCTGGAGCGTATGACCGGCCGGCGTATTTGGAATCGTGTTTCCGGCCAGTGCCTCGCTCGTCGCTAAGGCGATGAGCACAACCACGACCCAGATGAATTTGGCTTTCAGCGGACCGCTCGCCCTCGCCCCGGCGAAGCTGACGGTTGAGAGCATCGAGGATCGGGTACGCATGGGACGTCTCCCCGGGGAAGGAATAGCGCCTCACGCGCGCCGAGCGTTACACGCATGAGCGCCGCGAGCCGCTTACGATCGTACTTTCGTCCGTAACGACGACAGATTGTGCGATATAGTGCGGTAACTATAGCATGCGACCGTCGTTACGGCGCTCGCGAGGAGCACTTCAGTGGATAGCGCGGTTCGAAGCAGGCACGGATCTACGCCGGCAGTCGAAAACGCGGTACTCGACGAAATCGACCGCAAAATCGTCCGTGCGTTGGCAGATGATGCACGCATTAGTTTTCGCGATCTCGGCGACCGAATTCATCTGAGCCCGAATGCGACCGCCGAGCGGGTTCGCCGTCTCTGCGAGAGCAAAGTGATCTGCGGATTCCACGCGTCCATCGATCTCACGCGGACCGGCACCCCGCTGGAGGCCTACGTAGACATTCGACTGCAGGCGGGAACGACGGCGGCGGATTTCGAGACGCTCGCTCGAAAGGTGCCGGGAGTCACGTCTTTGGCGGTCGTAACGGGCGATTTCGATTGCCGTGTTCGTGTCGCGTGCAAAGACCAGGGGGATCTAATGCGGCTGATCGAGGCCTTGCGGGCCGGTGGCGGGATTCAAGGGACGAACACCAGCGTTATCTGTCGTGAATTCGAAGTAAGGAATAGAGCATTCTAAATCATGATCCTGATCGGCCAATACGATTCACCCTTCGTCAGGCGCGTTGCCGTCGCGCTCGTCCTCTATGGTTTCCCGTATGAGCATCGCCCCTGGTCGACGTTCGGAGATGCCCCGCGGATCGCGCCGTTCAATCCACTGCGCCGCGTACCGGTCCTGGTGGTCGACGACGGCGAGCCGCTCATCGAAAGTGCGGCGATCTTGGACCATCTCGACGAGTTGGCCGGTCCGCAACGCGCTCTTATCGCCCGCGCAGGCCCCGCGCGCCGCCAAGCGCTCAAAGTTTGCGCCCTTGCGACCGGCCTTGCCGATAAGGCAGTGATTCTCATCTACGAGCGCGTGCTCCACGACCAATCGTCGCCGGGCTGGGTCGAGCGTTGCCACCTCCAGATCCAGGCCGCCCTCGAGGCGCTCGAGGCAGACCGGCGTTCGCGGCCCAGCGCGTACTGGTCGGGCGAGCGGATCGGGCATGCTGACATCGCCGTCGCCTGTGCCCTGCGGCTCCTGCGCGAGGCGCACCCTGAGTCCTTCGATGCTGCGCGCTGGCCGCAGCTCGCGCGCCATTGTGCTCGGTGCGAAGCCCTCGAGGTATTTCAATCGGTGACGCAGCCTTTCCTTGCGCCGGTAAAATGACGAGATTGAAGGGTGGTCAGGCGTAACCCCCCGCCCCCGCTCGTGCAGGCACTCATTGCAGCTGACCGGGACGAATCCGTCCCGGTGATCGGCGAGTCGCGTCTGCGCCGGCTGCGCCTGTTCGGATGGGAGGTGATACCAGCCCGCGCTGCGGCCCGTGAAGCCTTCGTGCCGGTGGAACTACCGCTCGTCGCGTAGGACGGACGTTTCGTGCCACTCCTCTTGCGCGCTGCCGGCCAGCTCCGCAGTTTGCGTGCGTTTGCCCGCGGCATTGCTACAGCAGGGGGCAGCAGTGAGCATTCGCGGCAGAATGTCGGCTCTGCAGACGACCGCGATCTACATCGTCCATTTCCGATCGTCGCCCGATTCAGCACGCCATCGTCGGACTCCGAATTTGGCCGCAATTGGTGCATGATCGTCCTGCGAATGGACAGCATCGTCTCACTTCGAGGGGTCACAAAGGGCTACGTACGCGGCAGCCAGCGCGTCGACGTTCTCCATGACCTCGATTTTGAAATTGGCGCTGGAGAATTCGTCGCCCTGATGGGCCCGTCCGGATCGGGAAAGACGACGCTACTGAATTTGATCGGAGGCCTCAGTACCGTCGACGCCGGCAAAGTGATCGTCGGCGGAGAAGATTTGAGCGGGCTGTCGTCGAATCAGCTCGCGGACTGGCGTGCAAGACACGTCGGCTTCGTCTTTCAGTTCTACTATTTGCTTCCGCAGTTCTCGGCCGAGCGTAACGTCGAAGTCGCACTCTTCCTGATGCGGTTGTCCGCCTCTCAGCGTCAGCGGAACGTGCAGGCCGCCCTCGCTCTCGTTGGCGTCCAACACCGCGCGAAGCACAAGCCTCCCGAACTTTCCGGTGGCGAGCAGCAACGCGTAGCGATTGCGCGCGCCATCGTCGCGGATCCGACCTTGCTCATCTGTGACGAGCCGACCGGCGATCTCGACCGAGCATCTTCCGCATCGATCCTGGAGCTACTGCAGCTTTTGAACCGTGAGCACGGCAAGACGATTGCGATGGTCACGCACGATCCGTGGGCTGCCGAATACGCGAGCCGGCAGGTGCTTCTCGACAAGGGGCGCCTCTCGAAACCTCACGTCCGAGAGAGCGTGTGAAATCATTGCTGCTGGTGTGGGCGGCGTTGTGGCGCAAGCCGGCCGCGACACTCCTCATCTGCGCCGCGACGACCGCAGCTTTCACTCTGTTTGGAGTGATGGTCGGACTGTTTCATACAAGGCAACAGTTCATTGATTCCGCGAGGATGGATCAAATCTTCGTGAATATGCGATACCCGGACAGTCCGTACACCGGTTTTCCGCTCGCGGTGGGGGACGAGATTACTCAGATCCGGGGAGTTGCAGCCGTAGGTGCGTTCAAATGGCTCGGAGGTTATCGAAGAGGACCCAAAGACGAGATCGGTATATTCGCCGTGAGCGAGGGAATGCGACACGCCAGACCGGACGAGCCCATTACGCCTCGGCAATGGGACCTGCTGTTCTCGACGCCCGATGGCGTGCTCGTGACCCGGGGGCTCGCGAAGCGGCTGGATCTCAGAGAAGGGGATACTTTCCCGATTACGACGGGGCCTGGAACACGAGCCGATGGAGGTACTACTACATTGACACGTTAATTACGGAACATAATGTCGATGAAGCTTTCGATCCGCATCCCGTCGGGTGAACGTCCAGTCGATGCCGCATCGATTCGCATTGCGTCGCCTCTGCCAAGCAGCGACCTCGTTCATAAGTGTGGCCCGGTCGGCCGAGCAACGAGCCAGGCATTGACGCTCGAGGATGCCGATCTCGATCTCGGCCATGTTCAGCCAACTGGCGTGCACCGGGGTGTAGTGGAAGTGGATGCGGCGCAGGATGCTGGCGGCGCTCTTCAGACCGAGCACTTCCTCGAAGCTGCTGCGCAGGTGGGTGTTGAGGTTGTCCACCACCAAGTGAACCTTGCGCACCCGGGAGTATCCGCGACGCAGCATCCGACAGACAAAGGCGACGAAGTCCTCCTTGGTGCGTCGCTCGGTGACCTGAGTGTGACGGCGCTTGCCGCGCGGCTCGACGGCAACAAAGATGTTGCAGGTGCCGGCACGCTCGTACTCGTAGTCCTCTCGCCGCGGCACACCGGGCTTGGCGAGCAAGGGACGGCGTGTCTCGCGCAGCAACTGCTTGCTTTTCTCGTCCAGGCAGAT
>JASHRH010000115.1 GCA_030037475.1 Acidobacteriaceae bacterium | reverse complement strand
GCGAGAGGCGCGCCTTGACGGTTCCTTCGGGAACCTGAAGGCTGCGCGCCGTTTGCGCCACGTCCATATCGTGGAAATAAAAGAGGATCAGCACGTCGCGATACTTCGGAGGAAGCGAGTGGACGAGCCGCTGCAGTTTCTCGGCGTCTTCTTCACCGGCAGCCGTCTCCTCCAGAGTAACCGGATCCGCGGACTCGAAGTCGATGCGCCGCAACGCGTCGAAAGGTGGCCATCGGCGAATCTCGGATCGAAAGAGGTTGATCGCGAGTGCGAATAGCCAGGTGGAGAACGCCGCCTCGTGACGCCATTTCGGCAACGCCCTGAAGGCCCGCAGAAAGGCCTCTTGTGCCATATCTTCGGCGCGGGAGCGGTCCCGGCAGAACCGATAGGCAAGGTTCACGATCGGACCCTGCCACCGCCGCACGATAAAGGCGAACGCCGACGCGTCTCCGGCGAGCACTTGGTCCACAGCGAGTTCGTCTTCCAAGGAACTCTCGTACTCTCTTCTGATGAGGTGAGACTGCCCGGTCGATCGCCCGGTTGCACTTTTCGCGCCAGCTCGTTCGTGGGACAGAAAACGCAACCCTTCCGCCATCCGGTGGGTCATACCCGGAGCCAGCCGTACTGTAAAGGAGCGCCCGGGTGAATTTGACGTATGTTGCCATTCATTTGTTCGAAGTCGCCTTGTGGCTCGTGATCCTCCTGTTCGTGGTCGCCCTGGTCTGGCTGGGAGCGCGCCGCAAGGAGCGGCAGGACTTCTATCTCAGCGAGATGGTCAAGAGGATCGCAGCGTCATCGGGCTCGGCGGAGGATTTTCTGCACGAATATGAGCGCACCAAAAGCCGTCGCCGTCGAGAGGCGATGATGATCGGCGGAATCGTCGGTGCGCTTGCCGCCGTGGGCTTGATGATCTTTCTGCACGGAGTGGCCACGCTGCCCGTCTATCGCGTCGGCCTCATTCCGTTGCTGCCCTGCGTGGCTCTCGTGATCTACGCGCGCTTCTTCGCATCACGCGATTGAGCCGAGAGCATCCGAACTAGATCTCGACCCTTTGCCATTTCACGGTGAGCATTCATGTGCGCTGAGCGGCTCATTGCGGCGAAGATCGCTGCCTGTATTCTGGTCCTGTCCCCTCTCCCCCAGGCACGAGCCCAGACACGGGCGTCTCTGCTTGACGACGCTGGCCGCAGCGCCGTCATCGATACCGCCGCCAAGGCGCTGCGCGATCGTTACGTTTACCCCGCCGTGGGCGAACGAGCCGCCGCGGCAATCGAGGCAGAACTCAGGGCCGGAAGCTACGACGAGATTACCGACCCGGAGGCCTTCGCCAGGCGCCTCACGACCGATGTTCAGAAAATCGCGCACGACAAGCACCTGTACGTAACCGCGCCTTCTATTGGAGAAGCTCGCCGCGGGGCAGGCCAATCTGCGCCTCCTCCCCAGCCGCTCAGCGAAGGCGGCGTGATCCGGGCAGACCGCCTCGCCGGCAACATCGGCTACCTCGAGCTCTTCGCCTTCTCGCCGCTCGACATGTTCAAGCCGCCGGTGGGCCACGCGATGGGCGCCCTTGCGGGCGAGCGGGCGCTCATCATCGATGTCCGCCAAAACGTCGGCGGCGACCCGGCAAGCGTGGACGATCTTCTGAGTTACTTCCTCGGCACCGTGCCGGTCGAAATCGGACGCAGTGTCTCCCGCACACCGGGGATGCGCACATTCACTACCCAGGAATACTGGATCAATACGAAACCCGCGGTGTCATTCGTCGGAAAGCCGGTCTTCGTGCTGACAAGCGCCGGGACGTTCTCGGGTGGGGAGGCCTTTGCCTACGACATGCAGAAGCTGAGGCTAGGGACCCTCGTCGGCGAAACGACTGCCGGCGCCGCGAACGTCACATCCAGCGTCCCGCTCGCGCGAGGGTTCGAGATCTCTGTGCCGTATGCACGCGGCTCCGGGGCGACGTGGGAGGGTGCGGGTGTGAAGCCGGACATCGTGGCGCCGAGCGCCAATGCGCTCAAAGTAGCGCTACAGCGCCTCGGCCTCAAGCCGGCGTCCGGCGACATCGGCGCGCTTTCTCAGGCTCGCGTGTTCACTCCACGCTCGACGCCGACTCGGGGTGGCGAGGCCGCGATACGACAGATGATCGCGGAAATTCGGCGCGACGACCCGAGGTATGACCGAATGAACGAAGTGATGGCGAAGGCCCTGCGCGAGCGGCTCCCCACGCTGCACAAAATGCTGACGAGCCTGGGAGCGATCAAGTCCATCCGCTTCGCCGAGATCAATTGGATGTATGGGGACATCTACAGCGTGAAGTTCGCGAACGGTTCGGTTTATTGGGCTATCGCGCTCGATCCGAGAGGAAAAATCGTCATGTGGGAGGTGAGGCCGGTCGGACAGATCGTGCCGAGAGAGAGCCGCCGCGAAATCGTTCGCAAGGATCTCCGGAACCAATAGCGATCGTTCCGGAGGTAAACTGGGGCATACCGCCACGCGGGCGCGACATCCTCGAGGCGAACATGAAATCCGTTCAGTTCTATCAAGTCTTCTTCCCCACGATCTGGCTGGCGTGGGTTATCGCGTGGTGGGTGTTTGCGATCAACGTGAAGGTCACGATCCGCCGCCAGCCCATGCTCTCACGTCTGATGAACATGGTCTTACTGTGGTGCGCCTTCGGACTGCTGTTCTGGGCGCAGTTCATTCCGGTGCGTGGACTGATGGAGCATTTCGTGCCTCTATCGCAGTGGCAGCTCTGGGCGGCGCTCGGCGCCCTGTTGACCTTGCTTGGCCTGCTGTTCACGGTATGGGCGCGTGTCTACCTCGGGCGCAACTGGAGCGGCATGTTCGCCACCATCAAGGCCGATCATGAGCTCGTCACCGGGGGGCCCTACGCGTTGGTCCGCCATCCCATTTATTCAGGCCTGTTGCTCGCTGTCGTGGGGACGGCGTTGGCAATTGGCCAATGGAGCGGCGTGCTGGCCACGGCGCTCGCGCTCATCGCCATCCTCCACCGGATCCGGGTCGAGGAGGGCTTCATGCGTGAGCAGTTCGGCGCTGTCTACGACTCCTACGCCAAGCGCGTCAGGGCGCTCGTACCCGGCGTGCTCTGATCGGTGGACTCAAACCCGCCTAACCCAGCAGTGCGGGAAGAAAGCGCTGCATCGCTTCACTAGCGACGACCTTCTTGATGATTCCGTCGTATCCGTCGTCCCCATTCGTAAAGATGATGAAGCCCGCTCTTCTCTGCAGCGACGCCGCAACCAGCGCTTCATAACCGGGGTTCTCGCCTCCATGGGAGATCACATCGCCAACCTTCGTGCGCTGAATCTCCCATCCGAGTCCCCATGAGAACGACTCGGAAATTCTGATTTGGGGACGAACCATCTCTCTCAAGCTGCCGGCGTTCAGCCGATAGTCGTCGCTCGGCTTGGGGTCGATGATCTCGATTAGGAATTTCGCATACTCCGTCGGCGTCGTCTGCAGCCCACCGGCCGCCCCGTATCGCGCGGCGGAGAGCGGCGTGGCGCGCCGGCCCGGGATCAACTTACCGTGGCTGTCATGCGGTCTCGCCATACCCTCCCGGTACAAGTATCCGCTCGATGTCATTCCGAACGGTACGAGAAGCCGCCTCTTCATAAACGCGTCGAAGTCGGTCGCGCAAACTCTCAC
>JASHRH010000114.1 GCA_030037475.1 Acidobacteriaceae bacterium | reverse complement strand
CGGTCCGGTATGTGCGCGAAGTGCCGCCACCGGAAACGCGCGTCGACATCGTCACGCCCGCCACCGACGATCCGGAATCGTTTGCACTCTCACCCGATGGCCGGCAGATCGTGTTCGTGGCCTCAGGCGGTGGCGCCTCGCGTCTGTGGCTGCGATCGCTCACGTCGACGACGGCGCAGCCGCTTGCGGGCACGGAGGGCGCAACCTATCCCTTCTGGTCGCCCGACAGCCGCTCGATTGGCTTCTTCGCCGATGGTGCGCTCAAGCGCCTCGATCTGGGCAGCGGGGCACCGTACACCCTGGCGCCTGCACCTTACGGGCTCGGCGGGACATGGAATACGGCCGGCGTCATCCTGTTTGCGCCGAGCGAAAGTAGTCCTTTGATGCGCGTCTCGGCCACCGGGGGCACGACGCGGGCGGTGATCCCGTTGAAGGCAGCACAGACTGCACAGGTCACGCCCTTCTTCCTGCCCGACGGGCACCATTTCCTGTTCGTATTCGTTGGATCTTCGGCCGCGGAGGGGATCTATCTGGGCAATCTCGCGGGGGGCACTGCGACCCAGCTGACGAATGTGGTGAGCGGCCCAGTGTATCTTCCCACCGGCTGGATGCTGTGGGCGCGAGATGGCGCGCTCGTGGCCCAGAGCCTCAATGTGGGGAAGGCGGCGCTCACGGGTGCACCGGTCACGCTGGCCACGGGCCTGCCGGCAGAAAGTGGCAACCTCATATCCGTGTCGACGACGGGGCTCGTGGCTTACCGGGTCGGTGCGGTGAGCCAAACGCAACTGACGTGGCTCGATCGCTCGGGCGCCGCGCGCGGCAACGTCGCTGCCCCGGATGGCACTCTACTTGAGCTACGCGTCGCACCCGACGGTCGGCGGGTGGTGGTGGTCCGGCGCAACACAACGCAGAGCGCGAATCTCTGGCTGCTGGATGGCGCCCGCATGAGCCGCCTGACGTTCGGGGCGAGTGCTGACTTCGACCCCGTGTGGTCTCCCGATGGCACGCGGATCGTGTTCACGTCCAACCGGTCCGGCCCCCCCGACCTTTACCAGAAGCTCGTCAATGGGGCGGTGGGGGATGCGCAGCCGATCCAGAGCGCGGGTCAAGTCAAGATTTCGGGGTTCCCGACCAGCTGGTCGCCGGACGGCCGATTCCTCCTGTACAACAGCGCCACTACGCAGACTGGCTACGACCTCTGGGTCGTCCCGATGGTCGGAGCGCATACGCCCTCGGTGTTCCTGCAGACGCCGTTCGACGAGTCGGACGGTGTGTTCTCGCCGGATGGCCGGTGGGTGGCATACGAGTCGAACGAATCCGGGCGCTACGAGATTTACGTCCGCCCGTTCCACCCGCCGGGTGCCCAGGACTCGGACGCGGCCTCCGGTGCGATGCAGTGGCAGGTGTCCACCGCGGGCGGCATTTATCCGTTGTGGCAGCCGGGCGGCAAGGAGATCGATTACATCGACCCCTCCGGGGCGATGATGGCGGCGCCGATCACCGTCAGCGGAGCCCGGCTTGCCGCAGGCACGCCGGTGAAGCTTTTCCAGACGCAGATTTTCAGTGGTGGCAAAGGTTCAACGTTGGGGTCTTATGACATCGCCCCCGACGGGCGTTTCCTCATCGTTTCGGCGTCAGAGAGCGCCGCAGCGCCGATCACGCTGATCCTGAATTGGAATCCTTAAGGCCACCGCGCAATGACCGGTCCGCCGAGGCGATGCGCTACTACGCAGAATCGGGTTGCCCGACAGTTCCCGACCCGACGATCTCACGTTTCCAGCCGTTCCATCGAAGAGATCCGCATCCTCGTTCGGCAACTTCGATGGCGTTGACTGCTGCCGACAGGTCTTCACTTTGAGTAATCGCGTCATCGCTCATCGCCGGGCGGTGGCGCTTCGCCCGTGAGAATGCGGAACAGCGGTTCGTTGATGTAATAGTTGCTACGACCGAATTTGCGCTTGATCAGCAAGCCATCTTTTGCCAATTCGTCCAAGTAACGAGTAGCCGTGAGCCGTGAAACCTCGAGATCGTTCTGGATGAACTCAATCTTGGTATACGGGAGTGACAATAGATTATTGATTAGATCCTGGCTATAAAACTTATGCCGTGCACGGATACGATGCTTGTAATCAAGAAGTAGATCTTTGATGGACTGGATCGTGGTAATGCCCTCGGCGGCTGTTTGTTCGACGGCGCTCAACATGTAGAGGATCCAGTTTTCCCAGGCGTCACGATCGCGCACCGCCTGCAAAGCCTCGTAATAATCGGACTTTGTGCGCACGATGGCCCTGCTCAGATATAGCACCGGAATGTCGAGCAATTGTTCTTTGACGAGGTAGAGCACATTGATGATGCGTCCAGTGCGCCCATTGCCGTCATAGAAGGGGTGGATGCTCTCGAACTGGTGATGTATCAGAGCCATCTTGACCAGCGGATCTACGTCGAGCAGAGAAGCGTCATTGATAAACTTCTCTAGATTGCTCATCAGGTCGGGCAGAAGCTGCGGTGACGGCGGTGTGTATACCACGCGGTCGCCACCATCCTTGAGGACAGTTCCCGGCACCTTTCTGTAGCCTGCGCGCGCCGGTTCCAGAGCTCGCTGGATGTCGAGAATGTGGTTGCCGGTGAGAAGTCCGGTTTGCCGGACGGCTGTGTAGCCGATTTGCAGCGCCTGGCTGTACAGCCTTACTTCTTTGGCCGCAGCGCTGCCGTGTGAATCCAACGGGTTACTGCGAAAGAGCTCGTCGTGGGTCGTGACGATGTTCTCGATCGCCGAGCTGTCCTTGGCCTCTTGAAGGCCAAGTGTCCCGATTAGAATGCCCTGGTTCGGAATCGAGGCCGCCACTCCTTTTAGCTCTGCCAGTCGACGATGAGCGGCCACCAGCTTTTTTAGAATGATCGGGTTATCCAGACGCCTTGGATCCAGGGCGTCGGGAAGCGGCTTGAGGACAGCTGCGTACGGCTGAAAAGAGGCGGGGGCTGACATGTATAGATAATATCGATTTTCTATACATGATGCACAGAACGTGTATAGGTGGGGCGGCCGCCCGCGACATATTGCCCTCTCACACGC
>JASHRH010000113.1 GCA_030037475.1 Acidobacteriaceae bacterium | reverse complement strand
TAGCGGAAAACTAAACACTTTTTGCGGCGCGGCCGGGAAGAACGGGAGATGGTTCACACTTCCTAAACGAATTTTGGCCAGCGCTGCGCCGATCGACGGTTAACAGTACCAGCCGATCGCCTGGGGGTTTCAGGAATATATGGTAAATTCCGGGCGGCCGCGCGAAGAACAATATGTAATATTGCGATGCGGCACCGGACGCGAAGCGCGATGCGCAGCGTAGTGATCGCCAGCCGCGTGGCGCTCGAGCGCGCGGCGCGCGGCGGGAGAGCCCAGGAGCTCCGCACTGTATGACACTCCGGGCACCCGGATTGGACAAATCGACCGCAGCGCGGTCGTCGGGCGCGTTATGACCGCGGCGCGGACTGTGAAGTCGATGCTGTTTATTATAAAATCGTTTATTTCATGCTGCATTGCAGCATGATCGTGCGGCCGGCGAGCTGCACGGCTGCAAGTGTAGACCATTCTGGACTGTGCGCGTATTACCCCCGCAAGTGTCGTCCGCCGCGCGCCGTAAAAGTTCATCGCCCATCGCCGACCTTCACCCTTTTCCACCTAACCCCTATAGGAACGTGTAATCGAGAATAAATCTTATCTTCACGTTTATAGTATGTTATAGAGTCTAAAAATACGGCGATGATGGCGATGAGTGGATATATTATATATAAAAAACAATAACTTATCTCATCGCTTTAGAGTAAATTTCGACGGCGATGGCCGGCGATGACGGCGATGAATAATCTGTGAAATGCCGCGCTTGACACGTGGCGCCGGGCCCTAGTAAGTTCGCGACCTCGCTTTGTTCCCGCAGAGAACTCAATGGATCGCGTGAATGCTACACCTGCCGATTGGCATCACTGGTCGTCCTTCGGGCTGCGCACTGAGCTGATGCCGATCGTCACCGATCCGACTGCGCAGCCCGCACCGCGTAGCGCTGTCAAACAGTTCGGGAAAATACCAAGCCTATACGACGCAAAAGGCCGCACGTACGGAATAGCGAACTGGACCGGACGAGACTTCTCGCTGGCTTCGAGTGTCAAATGGCGCCATGATCCGCGCTACGGCATTGGGCTGCGCACAGGACCGTTGAGCGGTGTGTACGCCATCGACTGCGATCTAACAGATGCGGCTGCCGCAACTGAAGCGCAGCGCATCATCGCCGAAGCCTTCGCGCCTACGATTCTACCCATCCGTACGCGTGCGAACGCCCCAAAGTTCCTGGTACCGCTGCGCATCGAGCACAAACCACCGCTCGCGAAGCGCATCATCACGCACCACGACGACCGCATCGAGTTCCTAGCCCATGGTCAGCAGTTTGTGTGCTGTGGATACCATCCGAGTGGCGTGCTGTACGAGTGGCGCGGTGGTGCGCCTAAGGAAATTCCCGAAGTGACGCTCGAAGAGTTCGAGCGACTGTGGGCTGCGCTTAGCGTTGAGTTTGAGACGGGCACGACACGCGTGACAGCAACCATGAGTGCGCATGCTGGCGTGGTACCAAACATGCGCGACGGTATATTGCATGAGATCACCCCGGAGCAGCTGGCAGATCTGAAGGATGCACTTCAGTATCCGCCCCTGGTGGCCGCTGCGGCGGACAACAGCGTGTGGTCCGAGATTGGCTACTCGCTCTTGAGCTTAGGCCGACCTGTTGGCTATAATCTGTGGATCGAGTTCTCCAAGCGCGCGCCGAAGTACGCGCCCGGCGCACCTGAAGCATGGTGGGAGGCACATGAGTGACGGTACACTACATAGCGGCGCGTGCACGTGTTCTGTTTGCGCGCCCGGCTTGTGGGCATCAGGAATCAAAGGGTTGCGTCCTTGCGGCACCCTCATTAAACAACATTTAGCGTCTACTACACAGAGCCAGAATATACAGCAGCAAACAGGATCGTTCGAGACACTCGCAGCTTTAGACCCTTTCGGCAGGGCGCAGCCGAGCTCGCTCCATCCTAAGCCTAGATACATTCCGAACGACGAGAGTTTGAAGCAGAGACGCGTACAAGTTGATCCTTCCACATTGGCGGTAACACACATCTTTGACGGTGAGGAGATCGTCAGCGGCGGTGAAGATGGACAAGTGTACATCGCTACGTTTGCATCCGCATCCGCCGCGGAGTTCTTCGTGTTCGCAGCACAGCTGCGAGGGTTGAACGTTTGGGGTGATAGAGCGCATAAGTGACGACGCGCACTGACTTTCGCCACGCGTTCACGCTGGCGCGTGAGCTCGGCTGGCGCTGCACGGCAGCGCCGGAAGATTTTCCTATTGTTCCGATTCCTCTTACGGTAGAATCGACGTGCAATGGAGCGGCGCTCGCGCCCCGGCCGCAAGTAGATGTACCAGCGAGCGCCGCTTCTCCTGTTCCCGCCGCTACCCGTAAGTGGACCGATCAGGCCAACGCGAACCGCGTGATTGCGCACTTTGGTGCCGATATGCTCGCGGTAGAGCATGACTTCTATTGCTGGTCCGGTACGCACTGGGTGCGTGACACGACGCGCGTGCACCGATACGTGATGCAGCTATCAAGCATCATCGCGCAGGAAGTCGAAGCGGCGCGCGCGAAGGTAGAAGCATACGAGAAGGATGTTTCCGAGAGCGTCCGTTTGAACCGCCCCGCTAAATCTGCGCATCTCAAGCTGCGCGCCGCGTGGGAAGAGATGGCTGGCAAAGAGTACGTGCAAGCACTACGCGACCTCGAGGGCGCTGAGGCGTGGCAGCAGCAGTGCGAGATGCGAACGCGTCAAGATGCCGTGTTCTTGACCTTACAGAAGGTACTCGATTTCGATTCGCTGCGTTTAAATACGCACCGTAACTTGTTCAACGCGGCGAACTGCACGGTTGATATGCGCACCGGCGAAGCGCACGCACCGCGGCGCGAAGATTACTTGACAAGCATTGCGCCTACGCGGTTCGATCCGACTGCACAGTGCCCACGTTGGGAGCAGTTCGTGCGTGAGGTGGTCGGCGCCGAGACGGCGCCGTTCGTACAGCGGTGGCTCGGGTACAGCGCGACAGGCGAGACGAGCGAACAGAAGCTGGTGCTG
>JASHRH010000112.1 GCA_030037475.1 Acidobacteriaceae bacterium | reverse complement strand
TCCCAGCGATTTGGCGGGCGGGAAGGCGAGCCGCAGAAAAAACGCGCTACAGAGGCCAAAGAAGATCACCACACCACAGACAAGTCCCGTCGGCACTCGTCCCGGCCCCCTGAGGACGAGGAGAGAGACAAAAATTACAGCGGGGACTGAGAGGAGGCCGGCGAACACAAGCCCAATAACTCGGCGAAGCAAGGCCTGTGGGACGACGAAGACGAATGATTCGCTGTGCGTCTCCTGGAACTGCTCTGTCGTGCTCACAGCAAGCCAATGTACATCGGTACCCGACAGCAACGGAATCACTTCTGCGATCCCGCGAGATTTTCTCCGTGGCCCAGGTGACCCTGTGTTGGGCGAGCTTGCCGGGGGTAGTCGGCCCGTGGATTTAGTTATTGTCGAGTTTTGCACAATTAACGTTATTTGTTTCACAAATTTCGTATTGCCATCGATCAATCAACGCTAATATGTCGATTAGATTTTATGAATGGTTTCGGCTCGATCAAGGCTCCTCTCGTGCGTGAACTGGTTCAGGCGACCAGAGATATGCGAGCCACTGCCGTAGGGACGAATGGGGGGTTCACATTGCTTTTCCGAGTCGGAGAATCGGAGAAAACTCTCGTAAGCTCTCGTGGTAATGTTCGCATCTTCGCATCGCTCGACACGGCAGGCAGCTTCGTTCGCGAACTTGGCGTACGGCGGTTTGAGGTCGACATGACGCAGTATCAGGAGGGTCGGCTCAGAGGGCCGCGTCCTGATCGCGCCGAGGCGCTGAGGAATACGAGGACCCGTCCTCGCCAACAGCCTTTGGAGCTTCAATATGCGGACTGAACTCGCTCCCGGCGCTGCCGAAGATTTCCTCGCGTTCCTGGATGGCCGACGGTTCGCGACGATAATGGCCGACCCGCCATGGCAGTTCCAGAATAGAACTGGCAAGGTCGCGCCCGAGCACAAGAGATTGTCGCGCTACGGAACGATGACGCTCTCAGAGATTCAAAACCTGCCAGTAGTTCACGCTGCGAGCGCAACCGCGCATCTATACCTTTGGGTACCAAATGCGCTGCTTCCCGAAGGACTAGCAGTGATGAAAGCGTGGGGCTTCCAGTACAAAAGCAATATCGTCTGGCGCAAGATCAGGAAGGATGGCGGCTCTGACGGTCGCGGGGTCGGGTTTTATTTCCGCAATGTCACCGAGCTGATTCTTTTTGGAACGCGCGGAAAGAATGCAAGGACGCTGCAGCCTGGGCGGCGACAAGTGAATTATCTCGAAAGCCGAAAACGCGAACACTCCCGCAAACCTGACGAGCAGTACGAGATTATTGAGGCGTGCAGCCCTGGGCCGTTTCTCGAGCTATTTGCTCGAGGCACCAGGAAAAACTGGGCGACCTGGGGAAACCAGGCGGACGCGTCCTACGAGCCGAGTTGGAGTACCTACTCAAATCACTCACGAAGCGCCCCGTTGTTGGATTTATTCGGGGACTAAGCTTTGGAAACCTCTCACTACGTGGCTGAATCTTCGATGGCGGCCGCTTCAAGCGCAGCTACCGTTTCCGCCGACGATGTATCCGGGAACGTGATAATCGTATCCGGTAACCCGATCAGTAACAGGGGGCACGGATTCCCCACACCCCTGCTGACCCGATCCATAAGCTTGCGCCAGTGGGTCGTAGCTTCGCCATACTTGTCAGCGATGAATTGGTCAGTCCAGGCCATCGGAAACTCCACCGCATTACGTGTCCGCTCCACGCGCTTCATGATTTCCCGTCGCTGCCGAACAGTGGGACTTAGCCCAATGCGCGCAAGGTCGTCAAGCGAACTCAGAGACTGCTCCCGCGCGAATCGCAGCACGAACTCATGCATGCGTTCGTGAAGGGAAGAATGCCTTGTTACGATGATTCCAACGCTGATGGCCCCTTCAGCGTGCAGGCGCTTAAAGTTCTCCAGATCCCGATCGAAAAAAGGATCTTTGTTGTTCCATTCGATTTCTAGGGCCAGGGTCCCGTTGGCGAAAGTTTTGACGTGGTCGATCTCGTGCGAGCGCGATTCCTTCTGAACGCCGTTGATGGTCTTGGTCATCTCAAAGTTCGTCTTCTTCCAGCTATGAGCAGCAAGTGCCCTCCGCATTCGCTGGGTTCCCTTCGCCTCGCCGCCCCCCGACCCTATGACCTCGGTTATCGGAACCTCGACATCCGCCAAAGCATCCCCGATATCATCGAGAGCTTCCGGGAAGTCCTTTTCGAGAATGGCAGCCGCATGGCACTCGAACCGAACGGCAAAACCTCTATCCTGGAGAATGTTGAGCATCGGAGTGATCGCTGTCCAGGATAACACCGAAACAGATCAACAACTCCGTCCCAGGCAACGGGCCGCTGCACTCCGCTCGCATGACCTTCGTACCCTCCGCCCCGGCGATTTCTCTTGCAATCTCCCATCACACGACCGAATCTGAAAAAGGAAAGCTCTTTCCGCCGCGGCGCGCAGAGCTTTTTGGTTTCTGGGGCGCTGCTGGGAGCTGGAAGCCGGCCGCTGACCCTGAAAACAAAGGACTTCGAGGGTAATACCCTGAGGGTATTACCCTCGAAGTGCAGCAGATTCAACGAGAAGCCACACACCCACCCTTTCAAAATTTTTCCCCCAGGGGGTTACCGATCATTACCCAGCGGCGTGGGCGGACTCCTGGGGGGCGGGCAAGGCGGCGGGTTCGGCGCGCAGTTCGCGGACGCGCTCGCCGATGGCGTACTTCAGCTTCTCAATGCCGAGGCCGGTGACGGCGGAAATGGCATAAAACGGCAGCTTCTTGCGCCTGGCCATCGCTTCGAGCTTCTTCAGCTTCGCCGGATTGGCGACGTCGGCCTTCGACGCGACCACGATCATCGGCTTCTCGTCGAGACCGTGGCCGAAGCTGCGCAGTTCGTCGAGGATGACCTTGAAGTCCTGAACGGGATCGGGGCGGCCGCTCGCGTCGGACACATCGACGAGATGGACGAGGATGCGGGTGCGCTCGATGTGGCGCAGGAACTGCGTGCCCAGCCCGGCGCCGAGATGCGCGCCTTCGATCAGACCGGGAATGTCCGCGACGACGAAGCTCTCCTCGTGCGGGGCTTCGCCGATGGAGACGACGCCGAGCTGCGGCTCGAGCGTAGTGAAGGGATAGTCAGCGATCTTGGGGCGCGCGGCGGAGATGCGCGAGATGAGCGTGGACTTGCCGACGTTGGGATAGCCGACGAGTCCGACGTCGGCGAGGACGCGTAATTCGAGCCTGTAAGCGCGCTCCTCGCCGGGGCGGCCCAGCTCATGCTCGCGCGGCGCCTGGTGCGTGGAGGTGGCGAAGTGCTGGTTGCCGCGTCCGCCGCGTCCGCCGCGAGCGACCACGAGACGCTCGTCGGGGCGGGTGAAGTCGTGGATCAGCTCGCCGGAGTCGGCGTCGAAGAGCAGTGTGCCGACGGGGACTTTGAGGACGACGTCTTTGCCGTCACGGCCGGTGCAGTTGGAGCCCATGCCGTGCTCGCCGCGCTCGGCTTTGTGCTCGGGATTGAAGCGGAAGTAGATGAGCGTGTTGTGGCGCTGGCTGGCTTCCATGACGACGTTGCCGCCGTGTCCGCCGTCGCCGCCGGAGGGCCCGCCGCGGGGAACGAACTTCTCGCGCCGGAAAGCCATGCAGCCATTACCGCCGTCACCGGCTTTTACACGGATTTTGGCTTCATCGATAAACATTCGCTCCTTTTAGTGTAGCGAAGCGGATAGGCTCGATTTGAACTGGTCTCATCACCAGGTTCTCAACCTACGCGAGCAGCTTGCGACCCGCTTCGATGGCGGGTCGCATCCGGGCCACTTTCGAGCGGAAGGAGGATGAGACCAGTTGTGCCCTTCGGAACCCCGGGCCGGCGGGCCGCAGTTTTGGCACGAGGGCGACGTGCGTTTCCGGGGGCTCTTCAGCGCGGTAGTGGTGGCGATGGGGATCGCTGCGGGGTGCTGGGCGCAGTCGGAGACGGGCGGGGCGGTGTGGGGGCGCGTGGCCGGTCCCGGCGGGCGGGCTGTCAGCGGCGCGCAGGTACAGCTTGAGAACGCGACGACCGGCGAGCACAGCGATACGACGTCCGATGCACAGGGGACCTTCCACTTTGACGAAGTGATGCCGGATGAGTATCGCGTGCTGGTGCGAGCGCGTGGGCTCTCTGACTGGGAAGCAGACAACCTGACCGTCGGCGTGGGCACCACGGCTCGGCTGACCGCGCGGCTGGCTCCGCAGACACTGCACCATACCATGCTGGTGGACGCACGGCGAGTCAGCGATGGCGGGGCGGACGCGGGCAGCGAGATGGGACAGGCCTGGCTGGACGCGCTGCCGAACAATGGGCAGCACTATGCGAATGTGGCGAGGCTGTTCGGCGCGGCGGCGCCGGATGGGAACGGCGATC
>JASHRH010000111.1 GCA_030037475.1 Acidobacteriaceae bacterium | reverse complement strand
GGCATGGTCCTCAGTGCCTCTTGAAGTACTGCACCGCGCGCTCGTGATCCCTGGCCTTTTCCAGGCTGTGGAATGTCCCCAGGTTGCGCCGCTTGCCGGTGGAAGGGTTCTTCTTCCTCGAATACAGCCGATACTCGCCGGATTTGAGTTTGCGGATCATATCAAAAGAGATGCCGGCTGCCGGCAGCCAGTAGCCCGTTTTGGCAGATCGGGGAAGGCTGCGCCTCGGCTTTCACCATTCCATGATGGATACCCTGGCTTCGCTGAATCCTTCTCGTTCCTCGCACATCTGATGCTTTGGTTCCCCGGTCAACCCGAGTGAGAATCCCGGTTGTTCGGCAGCCGGATGGAGGCACCCATGTCCCTGCGACCCGTCAAAGAGATCCTCTCTACCAGGCCCACTCTGGAGGGCGCCGGGGTGCGCCTGGAGCGCGCCTTCGGCTTCGGCAGGACGAAGGAGTTTGACCCCTTTCTGCTCCTCGACGACTTCCGTAACGAGCGGCCTGCGGACTACCTGGCTGGCTTCCCGTGGCATCCGCACCGCGGCATCGAGACCATCACCTACGTGCTGGCGGGCAGCGTGGAGCACGGCGACAGCCTGGGCAACAAGGGCAAAATGATCGCCGGCGACGTGCAGTGGATGACCGCCGGCAGCGGCATCCTCCACCAGGAGATGCCGAAGGGCGACGAGCGCGGCCGCATGCACGGCTTCCAGCTTTGGGCGAACCTGCCCTCGCGGCTGAAGATGACCGACCCGCGCTATCAGGACATCCCGTCGAGCGCGATCCCTGAGATCACGGACGATGACGGGACGACGGCGCGGGTGATCTGCGGTGAGTTCTGGGGCAAGCGCGGCCCGGTGGACGGCGTGGCTGCCGAGCCGCAGTATCTCGACATCAGTGTGCCGCCGAACCAGCGCAGGCGCCTCAGGGTGGAGACCACGCGGAACGCCTTCGCCTACGTTTTTGCCGGAGCGGGGACGTTCCGGGACGCGAGCGAGCCGCGCGCCGTGCTGACCGAGAGCAGTGTCGATCCGAACGCGCAGCCCGTGTACGACGCGCGGAACCATTCGCTGGTGCTCTTCGACCGCGGCGACGAGATCCAGGTGCAGGCCGGGCCGGAGGGTATCCGCTTTCTGCTGGTCAGCGGCCAGCCGCTGGAAGAGCCGGTAGCGTGGCAGGGCCCCATCGTGATGAACACCCAGGAAGAGCTGCGCCAGGCCTGGGCGGAGCTGCACACAGGCGGGTTCATCAGGAAACGGTGAAGCGGGAACTGGCCGTCTGGGAGGCCGCGCTTCGGGCACGGGACGTGCCGCGGGTTTTGCTTGAGGTTTGCATAAAGTCGCGGTACAAAAGAGCCATCTTTCCGGACCTGATCGTTCGCTGTTGCTGACAGAAAACCTCCTCCTGGAAACAACCGAGGGACCCGGCAATGGCATGGTTCGTTGCCCGAGGTGGAGTGTGCCGGTTCGCCATCGCTGTTCGCTCTCTGTGCTGTTCGGTCTGGTTCTCGTCGTTGCCGCCATGCCTGCGCTTTCCGAAGATCAATGGACGGCGCCGACACCACAGGAGTTGAGCATGACCTCTGTGCCGCAGGTTCCCGGGGCGGCAGCCGTCTATCTCGACTACGAGCAGACCAACGACGAAGACCTGCACCTGGTGAGCTATTACGTCCGCATCAAGATCCTCACAGTGGCGGGCGTGAAGTACGGCGATGTGGAGCTGCCGTACGACAAGGGCGATCATTACTCCATCAAGAACATCGAGGCGCGGACGATCCACAGCGACGGCACCGCGGTTCCATTCACCGGCAAACCGTACGACAAGCAGATCCTGCGGGCCCATTCGCTCCGAGTGAACGTGAAGGTCTTCACCATGCCGGATGTGACCGTCGGGAGCATCCTCGAGTATCGCTACGTCCTGCGCGAGGACCAGTACCGCTTCGTTGCGCCGAAATGGTACGCCCAGCAGGGCTTGTTTGTGCTGCGGGAGCAATTCGTTTTCCAGCCCGACAAGCAGCTGGAGTACATGGTGGGCGGGGCGAACAGCCGTTCGTTCGAATGGACGTCGGTATTGCCAAAAGGCGCGTCCGTCGAGAAAGTGAAGGGTCAGTGGGTGCTGACGATGACCAACGTGCCTCCGATCGCGAAAGAAAAGTGGATGCCGCCCAGGCAAAACATCGAGTACAAGGTGCTGTTCTATTACACGAATCCATCGTTTCCCAGCACGGCCGACGCTTACTGGCAGCGGATCGGCGCGTGGTACACATCGTGGGTGGATTCGTTTTTGGACGAGGGAAAGCTGAGGAAGGTGGTGTTCAGTCTTGTCTCTCCCGGCGACAGCGACGCCGTAAAGGTGGCCAGGCTCTACGATGCGATGATGGGGCTGGAGAACACGGACTTCACGAGGGAGGAGAGCGGGAGGGAGGAAAAGGCGACGCACACATTGGTCAATTCAGCAGCGGATGTGTGGAACGCCAAACAAGGCAATGGCAATCAGATCGCGTTGCTGTTTATCGGGCTTGCCCGCGCCGCGGGCCTGAAAGCCTACGCGATGTGGGTATCAGACCGGAGCCAGGAGGTCTTCGAAAAGAACTATCTGTCGACGGACCAGCTGGATGACGTGATTGCCATCGTCGTGGTGGACGGCAAAGAAAAGTATTTCGATCCGGGGGCGCGGTTTTGCGAGCCTGGAAAACTGGCTTGGTTCAACACTGCAAGCATGGGGTTGCGGCAGGGGCCGACCGGGGCGGCATTGGCGAGTACGCCCGGAGCGGATTTCCGGGAGGCGGAGACGCTGCGTCATGCGCAGTTGCAACTGGATGCCGAGGGCAAGCTGACCGGAACGATACGCGTGGTGATGACGGGAGCGCCCGCCCTGGGATGGCGTCAGAGCGCGCTCCAGGCCGACGAGCCGCAGGTAGCGAAGGAGTTCGAAGACGAGATAAAGGGCGGACTTCCGAAGGGCGTCGAGGTGAACCTGTCGGGATTCGAAGGGCTCAGCGACTGGAAAACGCCTCTGGTGGCAAACCTCACCGTCTCCGGAACGCTGGGCACGCACACCGGCAAGCTCCTGCTGTTGCCTACCAGCTTTTTCGAAGCGGGCACGGCGTCAACGCTGCTGCCGGAAGAGCGGCAGTATGCGATTTATATGGATTACGCCCATGCGGAGCAGGACAACGTGAGTTTGACGCTGCCACCCGGTATGAAGGTGGAGGGAATACCGCAGGATGCGGCGATTGCGATGAAGGATCCGATCGCGCCGGTGAATACGATCGGCCTGTACCGGGCGACGTATAAGGTCAGTGCGTCAGGCATCGATGTGCAGCGTGTAATGGCGATTGCGAGCCCGATATTCCCAGCCTCGGCCTATCTGCAGATCCGGGATTTTTATGGCAAGGTGAACGCGCAGGATGCGGAGAAGGTGGTGTTGCGGTCGAAGACATGATCGGTGCCGGAACCGGCGAATTCCATGCGGCGTTCTGCCTGATGAGAGTTACTCGAACTTGAGGGCTGCGTGGTCGGCGCCGAGTTCGAGGCAGAGGGCTTCCACGACCAGGCTGTGATCGTCGCGCTGGGGCAGGCCGGAGACAGTGACCGCGCCGATGAATCCCGCGCCGCGCACGCGCAGCGGGAAGCTGCCCCCGTGGCAGGCGTAGTCGGCGAGGGGAAGGCCATAGCGGTCCTCAGGCGTGGACTGCTTCTGCTCCATTTCGAGGCCGATGGCATACGAACTGCGCTGAAAACGAAAGACGACGTTGCTCTTGCGGCGCACCCACTCGGAGTTGTCGGGGGTGGTGCCGGGGAGGGCGGCGTAGAAGAGCGGTTGCGCGTGGCGACGGATGTCAATGACGAGCGACAAACTTCGCTCCACGGCGAGAGAACGCAGACGCGAGCCGAGACGCCAGGCGGTTTCCTCATCGAAAGCGGAGAACTGGAGCTGCTGTTCCTGGAGGGCGATGCGGGCGAGATCGTCGGCGATGGACATAGGACTGGCCATCAATGTAGCAGAGTCGCTTACCACAGAGAGCACAGAGGAATCGGAAAGCGGTGCGTTCATGCGACGCGGTGGGAAGCCGGACATTCGGGTGAGGAAAAGGACGTGTTGTAAAGATGACGGTGGTGTTGCCGGAGTGGGCACGGGGCGCGGTTGCGCCGGTATAATGAGAAGTTAGAAAGAACCCACGATCTTTCGAAATCGAACTGAAGGGAAACCCATGGCGACCACCAACGCCGG
>JASHRH010000110.1 GCA_030037475.1 Acidobacteriaceae bacterium | reverse complement strand
CGTGGGCAGACGTCGCCGGTGTCCACACGTTGAGGTAGAGGCAGTCCTCGCTCATCACGGGTAACGTCCCAGACATCGCGCGACGATTGGGCGCCTGCATGCAGCCTGGCGCGAAGTGATCCGTCCTGCGGATTCCGCGCCAGGGTCGCACTCGCTGCGGCGCCCGCCAGCGCAACTTACCCACCGGCGGCGCCGCGAACGGGATGCCCTTGAACGAGGTGACCCCGTCGGCCGTGACGCCTTCCACGCGACCGCCGGTCACCGCGACGATTCCGATCTGTGCGGCCGCGGGTCGCACGCACAGCAGCGTCGCAACGGCGAGCGTTGCACCTATCCACAGTATTTTCATCTCACGCCTCCCCGTCCTTGCGTTCGTGCTTCTTGTTCCGCGCAAGGCGTAGCCTGCGGGCGATAGTACCCGCGCCTGTCCCCTGCGGCCAGCCAAGCTGTGCGGCCTATGCGGGCTGTGCGGGCGAGGCATCGCGCTGAGATCGGCGAGACGCGCGCCCCCACGTCGATCTCCCCATAATCGGATCGGTCTACTTCCGATGCTCGGTCAAAGCGCGGCGTCCGGCCCGGTAAAAGCTCGTGAGGGGAATCCACCCAAACGAGCTTTCCGCGCGCGACTATTCCAGAGCAACGCAAAGGACTCGCGCAGAGCGGTCGAGAAGACGCTGGCATCGATGCGATGGCGCACGGTGAGCGGGGGCATCCAAAGGCCGATCGGCGGCGGCCGACGCGCGAGGGCGCGGCGGCGCTCCCGTCTCACCCGCGAGCGGTCCGGGTGCCGCCGGAATTCAGGCAGTCGGCGCAGCTGGACTTCGTTGGGCCGCGTCCGAGCACGCCGGAGATTCCAGGGGCCGACTGCGGCCAAGAGCCGACGGTCGTAGGATAGTGAACGTCCGCTAGCAGTTGCGGTCACGGTTGCCCTGGTGCGCTCTACGCCGAGTTTGCCCCGCGCCACTCAGGGGAGACTTCTGTTGGCAGCTGCGTCCGAAGCGCGCAGACGCGTTACGCTCTTTTCGGGGAGCAGCAGTATCAGTGTTGCCGACACAAACAACGAAACACCGGCAAGAGCGAGGCCTGCATAGATTCCTCTGGTCCCATGGGCAACGGCCCCGATGACCGATGGCCCGACAAATCCACCCAGGCTCCCGACTGAATTGATCAAAGCGATGCCTGACGCCGCAGAGAATCCCGCTAGAAACCTGCTTGGAATCGAGAAGAACGGCCCGAAAAAACTGTAAATTCCCATCGCCACGATCGACCAGAGCGTGACCAAGAGTACGGGGGAGCGGGCTGCGCCCAATATCGTGAGTGCGATGCCTCCAATGATCAGCGGCAATGCCGCGTGGAATCGCCGCTCCATCCTGCGGTCGGAACTGCCGGATACCAGAATCATCGCCGCCAGGCCTGCGAGGTGAGGAATCATCACGAGAACGCCTATCGCCGTGTTGGAGTAGTCGCCAGGCAGCGACTTCATCGATTGAGGCATATAAAAGCTCATCGCGTACAACCCGATATCGAAAGCAAAAAGAGCGGAGGCTAAGTGCCACACGCGGGGGTGGAGCAGGGCGCCCGCCGCCGATATTGAGTGCCCGCCGCTCTTCGCTTGATTCTCACGAGCTAATTCCCCGTTGATCCACGCCTTCTCGCCATGTGTGAGAAAGGTGGATTCCGACGGACGGCTCGGCAGCAGGAGATAAGCGAGAGCACCGCAAATGATGGCTGGGAGCCCTTCCAGGATCAGCAGCCACCGCCAACTGCTGAGCGCGGCCCAATGCGCGTGATCGAGTATGAGGCCCGAAACCGGCGCGCCGAGGATGCTGGCCACCGGCAACGCCATCACGAACAGAGAGATTACCTGCGCCTGCTCGCGCTGCCGGAACCAATAAGTCAGATACAGCACGATACCGGGAAAGAAACCCGCCTCGGCGACCCCAAGCAGGAACCGCGCCACATACAGCTGCGGGACTCTGTGCACCGCTCCGGTGAGCATGGCTACGATTCCCCAACTGATCAGGATGCGCGCGATCCAAACGCGTGCGCCGATCTTGTGGAGCAAGAGATTGCTCGGGACTTCAAATATGAAATAGCCCCAAAAGAATATCCCGACGAGCAGCCCATACTGCGCGCTCGTGATGCCTAAGGCGGCATTCATCGTCAGCGACGCGAAACCAATGTTAATGCGGTCCAGGTACGCAACGGCGTAAAGGAGGAATAGCAGGGGAACGAGCCGGCGGCGAAGTTTACGGGTCGTCCTCAACTCGAAGTCGCCCGCGCCGATCGTGTTTCCGGCAGTCATGATCACTATCGACTCGTGGTACGACGGCGTTTAGAAAGGGTTTTTCTCAAAGACCCCAATCGCACTCGAAATCCCGACACACTTGTCACTCACGGCCGCCTGCTGCGGGGTGGCGCACGGCAGGCGAAGTTCGCCGCGACATCGATGCTCCCGGTTCCTTTGTAGCGCGCAACCTGCGGATAGGGGCACAGTGGGCGTGTGCGCACGATAGCGCTCGCGGGATCACCGTTCGTCCGGTATTTCGTGGCGACGATCGCCCGCGGCGCGGCGCCTTTCTCCACCCAATGCTGCAGAGCCGTCAGCATCGTCGTACCGAACGTGTTGGGCCCCGATCCACCAAAGCAATGCGGCATGCCCGGCACCATGTAGAGATGGGTGAAGCGCTTGGCGTCCGAGCGACCCATCCGGGCGACCACACTCTCGTAGTAATTGACCGTGGCGAGCGGCGATATGAGGGGATCACTCCAGCCTTGGAACAGGATCAGCTTGCCGCCTCGTGCCTCGAAGGCCGAAAGATCTTGATTGGTGGCATTGAGGATCTGCTCCAGCGCTGCATCGTCGCGATCTACGTCGTGCTCCACGTTGGCGGTCCGCCAGTCCCGGTCAGGGTTCTGCACGAGGTCGGCCCAACCCTGACCGAGACCATCGATGGCGCTCTGGCCGGGAGCAGGGCCCGAAACGGCGAGAGCCCAGTCGACCGGACCGCCTGCCTCACCTCCCGGCACCAACCCAGGGGAGATCTGCCTGCCGTGCGAATCGCGCGGACCCGCATAGAGCTTCTCCAGCGCCGTAATCTGTGGCGCGGTCAGGCAGCTCGGGGACTCAGGTCCCTGACACAGGAGCACGCGCGGCTTGAAGTCGCATTGTCTCGGATCGTCGATCAGCCCGTCCTTTAGCCCGTCGCGGGCGTCGCATTGCGCGAGTACGGCGGCTTGGACCGCCGGCCACTTGTTGGCCGGAATGTAACTGGCCGGGTCCTTCTCGGTTGCCTGGATGGCCCACTCGCCAAAACCGGCGGCAAGATGAGTCATCGCCGCTGCGGGCGCGCCGGCGATCACTCCGTCGTAGTCCGCGGGATAGCGCTGCGCTTCCATCAGCCCCTGCCGGCCCCCATTCGAGCAGCTGTCGAAGTACGAATGCGCGGGCGCACGGCGATAGAAGGCGCGAATGATCGCCTTGGCCGTCTCTGCGGTTTCGTGCACGGCGCGGTAGCCGTAGTCGATGATCTTCTCATGCCGACCCAGCGCCCACCGGGCGTCCGTCTGTGGCGCCTCATGCCCGGTATCCGTGGAGGAGGTCGCATACCCGGCCATCAAGGCGGACTGCACAGTGGGGACGTTGCTCGTGTATATGCCGGGCGCCCAGTACATGAGACTCCCTGCAAACCCGCCGTTGCCGACACCCAGGTACTTGCCGTTCCAGCCGCTCACGGGCATCCACACCTCGAACTCGATGTGCGAATCGCTCGAGGGCGCGATGACCCCTTGCACGCGGCAGAACGCAGGCAGCTGCTCGAAGGCTCGCAGCTCATCTGCAGGCAGTGCTGCCGGCCGCGGCTCGGGCGGCCTGAAAGCTCCGGCAGGGACGACCCCAGCCGCCGTGATCGTGGTGGCCGGCAATCTCAGCGCGGTCAGATTAGCGCAGGGGGCGGCAAACACCGGCGTGGTCGCGAACAGGACTCCGAAGAACAGGGCAGGTAGCGCGATTCTCATCAGTCCTGGCTCCACGGCCTGAACACGATCAGCTAGCTTGGCATCGTGACTCGACCTCGTCCAATACCGCGTTGACCGCTCCCGGCCTCGCCGCTTATGGCCGAGATCCACAACACGAAGCCGCGCATGCCGGCGATCCTGCACCGCGAGGTCGAGGGCAGCTAAAAACCGCGGTGCTTCCCTTCGACAATTCCGACGAAAGGTCTCGCCTCATGGAGCCGGCCTTTCGTGATATCGGCCGCGCGACCAGCGCCTGACATTGGTAATGACTCGTATTTGAGGCTATAAATCCGTCGAGGCAGCTGGAATTTCAAGGAGACCGCATGTCGATTCGGATGCTCACTGTGCCATTGGTTTTATTCGCGATTGGCGATGCCGCGTACGCGGCCGGCCCCGGCGACGCAGCCGCCGGCAAGGCTTACTTCACTCAGATGTGCAGGCAGTGTCACAGTGCTCAGCCCGGCGATGGCGGCGGCGAAATAGGGCCGTCCCTGGTCGGTCTGTTCGGACGGCCCGCGGGAGTCGGGGACCCGCGGTTTGATTACAGCAAGGCGCTCACGGATTCGAAACTGGTCTGGAACGCGCAAACACTGGAGCGCTTTCTGGCGGATCCCGCGGCGACGGTGCCTGGCACGACGATGGCGCAGGCTATTCCGGTGAAGAAAGACCGCGACAACGTCATCGCCTACTTTCGGTCCCTGAGCGGCGGCGCGAAATAGTGCCGTGGCCGGCACTCGAACATTGGCGCGTACGACCACGGAAATTGCGCCTGCCGAACGTCACGGTTGTGGCAGGCGCCAGATATCGACGATTCCGGGCGGGATGCTCTGCGGTGGAGCAGGCCGTGCAATCGGAGCCGCCCTGGCTGCGCCGCGGGCGCCGAAGCGCCGTCCGCCGGCGAAGCCAAAGCCGCTGATCGCGCCTTCGGGCAACGCAATGCGGTTGTCCACGACGATGGCGCTGTTCCAGTGGCCGCTACCGGCGTCGAGATCGGCCACCGGACTACCGCTGACCGCGTCGAAGACGTGCAACTTGGAGCCCCTTCGCGCCGGATCGTAGATGTACAGCAATCCGCCGGCATAGAACGGCGAGTTGCCGCCGACCTTGCTCTTCCAGGCTTCTTTGAGCCGGTGGTCCGCGCCAAAGGTCCAGGCCGTAGTGCCGCCGCGGCCGGTGGACACGAACAGGTACGTCGTGCCGCCGATCTTCGCAGTTGCGGAAGCGGACAGCAGTTGCGTCCCGCCGGGCACCTCCACGTCCTGCAGCTCGCCGCCCTGGTGCGGCGCTGCGCCCTTGATGATGCTCATGCTCAGGAGCCGGATCGTCCCGTCCTTCCCGCCTTGGGCGATGTAGCCGTCGCCCAGCAGCACGGGAGACGTGGAGCCCACGTCCAGATCCCTCTTGTTCAGCTCGTCGGTGTTCGTGGTCGTCCAGTTGCCCAGGATCTTCGTTGCGCCGGGATCCAGCATGATCACCGAGTCGCCCCACGCTGTCTTGCCATCCCACGGCCCGTTGCCGGTGGCGAACAGCAGGTTGCCCGTGCCGGGAACCACCACGATGCCGGCGCGTCCCCAGATGGCGGACTGGGCCTGGGGGCACGACGCCGGATCCAGCAGCCCGGTGCGATCGCTGCAGAGCGAGTTCCACACCTTGCGTAGGGCCCCGGTCTTCGCATCGAGCACCACGATATGACCCTGGTATGGGGGCGTGTCGCCCACATAGCCGGCAGTGGATACGAGTACGCTCCCCTGAACGAATGACAACGGCGAATCCAGCTTCTCCATGCTCGGCAGCCTGGTTACGGCAGTGCTCCACACCGCCTGGCCGTCGGCGATCGAGATCTTGGTGACCTTGCCGTCGGCGGATGCTGCATAAATGAACCGGCGGTTGGCGTCCGCGACCGGCGTCGAATTGGTGATCTGCTTGACGATCAGACCCCGCATGCCGCCCGGGGCTCCCTTGACGGCAGCGGCCTCGTCGAATCCGGGCGGTGCGTATTCCCACAGCACCCGGCCGTCATTGGCGTCGATTGCTACGGTCCTACCCAGGTCGGTGGTGCCGAAAAAGACGTCGTGAGATGCGCCGTCGACCTTGACGGCCTTCAGGTAGATGAGTCCGGCATCGATGGGCGCGGAGATCTTCACCTGCTGGCGCACCATGGAGCCCACATTGGCAGCCGTGATCTTCGTCGCCGCCATGTTGGCATTGGCGCGCGCATTGCTGCCGCCGAAGGTCGGCCAGTCGGCTGCGCCGTGCGGCCCGGTCGCATCCGGTTGCTGGGGCAGCCAGGCGCAGCCGCAGGTGGTGGCCATGAGGCAGGTCAGGAGTGACTTGTGGATCATTCGCATCTCGTATCTCCCGATCGTTGCGCTATATTCTAATATACGCATCGGTGCCTGCGGGTGCCAGGGTATTGGACACGCGCGGCAGCTGACGGCCGTTCAACGGCAAAATCGCCTCCCGGAAGCGGTCATACCGCGCGCATGACGACCAGCGCCGCAGGCGTGGGAACCGTTCAGCATGGGCAATGACCATTCGTCGAAGCCTCAATATCTCCGGTCGCATCAATGATGCGAGAAGACCATGGCAGTGGTCAAACGCGTACGGCCAATCGCGCTGAGTGCCTTCGGCTGGCAAGAGTTCGCGCAGCAGGTTCTTTCAAATAGCTAGGTGACGGTTACCTGCGGCCAGCGGTTCCTGCCGGTTACAACCCCTTCAGTACGTCGAGGCCGAGGTCGAGCACGCCCGTCACGATGCCCACGCCAACCTTTACTCCGGTGGAGGTAATGTCGACGACTCCACGTATCGCCACGTGCCCTGCCTCGCCGACAATCGCGTGGGGGTGTCGGCGCGCATACACGACTGCGCTCCTTTCGTCGGCTCGTGCAGCCTCGCGCTGCGCCAGACTGAGCTCCGCGAGCGGAACGGCCGTGACCTGAACAGGCGCCGTGCCACTGCCGTAGAAGCCCAATGCGCGGGCGACCGCGGGTGTGGCATCGACGACGCGTCGTTGCACGAAAGGACCGCGGTCGTCCACCATTACCACCGCTTCGCGGCCGTTGCTCAAGTTGCGAATCTTCACCCACGTACCGAACGGCAGCGTCTTGTGCGCGATCCGCATGGCGTCCGGATCGAAGGACGCGCCGCTTGCGGTTGGTCGCCCCGCATCGTGCAGGCCGTACCACGACGCGATGCCACGCGATCGGTATCCGTTCCCGGAGGCGAGAACGCGGTAGCACCCATGGCCGCTCACGCAGTACGAGCGGGCAGGTGGCGGGGCGTTGGGCCGTGTCGAGGCGCAGCC
>JASHRH010000109.1 GCA_030037475.1 Acidobacteriaceae bacterium | reverse complement strand
ACGTCGTCCATGCTAAGGTCGCCGAACAGGCCGGCTTCGAGCACGGACGGCAGGGCTGCGCCGTATTTGAGCGCAAAACCCATGTCGGCGAGGGGGGCGTGATAGGTCAAAGGCTTTCCTCCGCGCCGTTCGCGACGGCGCGTATGACCATTATATGGTGAAAGCCGCGCTGTCGCCGCAAAGATTGCTCCGGCGCGAGCGCATCGCTATGGTCCGGCCGGACGGCGAAGGCGTCGAGTGCCGCCGGCGCGGCCTCCGGCAGGCTCTTTTTGCCGGATCTTTGTGGCCGGCTGTGTCGCCGGCTCTTTGGGGCGTAGCCAAGCGGTAAGGCAGCGGATTTTGATTCCGCCATGCGGAGGTTCGAATCCTCCCGCCCCAGCCAGAGCCCTCCCGCCCACTGAAAGAACGAAGCTTTCGCCCCAGCTGGGGCGGTGATTCACACCGCTGCGACACCGACCTGCCGTACCGGGGAGTGTCGCCGTGCCGCTTGCTCAACATCTACTCCGCCGCGGAGCTGTGTATTACTGGCGCCGCCGCCTGCCGCGCCGGCTTGCCGCTTGCGGCAATCGGCGTCATGTTCTTCTGTTGAGCCTGAAAACGTGCAGTGCGGATCGCGCGCGCCGGCTTGCCGCGCATCTCGATGCCGCCTTCGAGGAGATCGTCATCGCCATGACGAGCACATCGCCGCTCAGTGCTGATCAGATCGATGCCATGTTGCGCGGCGTGATCGCGGCGCATGCCGCAAAGCTCGATCGGATCGCCGCTATCGAAAAGTTCGGTCCCGGCTTTGATGCCGCCGAAGCTGCGTGTCTGGAGGTGCTCATGGGCTGGGTCTACCGGCTCCTTGATGCGCAGGGCGTCAATGCCCGTGTGCGCGACGAGGACCGCCGCGCGATGACCGACGCCGGCCTGGACGCCTCCGCTGTCGCTGCGGTCGAACATAATCTTGGCGAACTGCGCCGGCACGGCCTAGTGCCGACCCCGCGCCAACGGCTTGAGCAGCTGGTGACCGCTCAGGCCGCCGCGTCGAGCCAGATGAACCTGGCGTCGGCCCAGCAAATTTACTTCCGCGGCTTGTCGCTTGCGCTGTTTGCGACCGATCTCCGCTACGCCGGCCGCGTGACAGATGCTGAGGACATCGTCACCGCCGCGCTGCGTGTCGATCGCACGGCCACTCCGGCTTCCGTTGCGGTGCCGCCGACGCAGCCGGCCTTGCCGACGCCCGGCATTGCGACCAGCGCACCGGCGGCCGCTGCCGCCCAGCCTCCCGTCGAGGACGGCATCGTCGCAGTCGGCGAGAAACTGATCGCAAAGCGCGCGAAGGATGCGAACTGGGATGTGAAAGGGCAAAGACAGGCGCGGCAGATTTTCGACCTGATGCAGCGCTACATGGCCGAGGAGCAGAAAGTCCATGGGCTCGCCAGCGTGCGCCAACATCATTTGGCGGCCTTCATTCACTTCTTGGAGTTCGAAATCTACAAACACTACGGCAAAAGCGAGCGCGATCGCACCCGCGCGATTGCTCAGCTTCGGAAGCTCGCAAGCGATAAGCCTAAGGCACTGCAAGGATTGGACGGCGGCACACTCAACCGGCATATCGGTAAATTAGACCAGCTATTCGCCTCCGCGCGCGGGCGAGGCATCCGCATCGACCCAGAGCTGAGCACCATTGCGTTACGCTCCCGCAAGACAGGGAACGCAAGCGGCCGCGCGCGCGACGAGCGTGCTAAGATGTTGCCCGCCGTTATGAAAGCTGCCTTTCACGCGGCGCCCTATCTCGGCTGCGCCGATTGGGATCGTCCATACGACCAGGGGAGTTCGGTATTCCATCGCGCGCTGTACTGGGTGCCGATGCTGCTCAATTACACGGGTGCACGCCGCGAAGAAATCTGCGGTTTGGGAGTCGACGATGTTCTTACTTACGGGTCGATCCCTGTCATCCACATCGGTCCCAACGAGTTTCGGCGCATCAAAAATCCACAGTCCGATCGGCTTATTCCGCTGCATCCCGAACTGTTACGGCTGGGTTTTCTGGAATACGTGGCGGCTATAAGAGCGCTCGGCTATCGGCGCCTCTTTCCGGACCTGTATTCGCCCACATCGCAGTCGCCAGCCGGCGATCGGTTCTACGACGAATTCATGCCGGTCCTAGCGTGGGCGTGCAAGACCGAAGGCCTTGACAGCAAATTTGTGCTGCACAGCATTCGTCATGGCTTCAACTCCCGCCTCAAGGACGCACGTGCTACTGTCGAAGAACGCGCCGATTTGATGGGCCACGGCGGCGACAGCGAAACCTCAGAGCGGTATGCCGATCCGATTGAGTTGGAGAGGGCGCTGGAGGTGATCAAGAAGCTGCCCGATGTGACGGCACACTTGCAGCCTCAGCCGATCCAGCTGTTGCCGTGGGTCGTCAACCACGAGACGGCGCCGTTTTCACGATCGCGGGCTAACAGAAAGACAGATGTTCAGTATGGGTGCGCAAATGCGTGCAGTGGCCGTCGCCATATCAACGGATGTGGCAATCTATCGTAAAGTGGGGCAAGGGCATGAGGGTATTTGACGACCTAGCCCCGACTGTTGCTTTGCTCGACGCAAAAGCGTTGACGGACCTCGAATGTCTGCAGCGTCGGCAACCCATGCAGTCTCCGCGTTTCCGGCCACTGCCACTCAAGAAACACGCTCCCGAAAGATTGACGGTAACCGGATTGTTCGCCGGCATCGGCGGACTAGAGCAAGGATTCCGCCAAGCGGGTTTTGTCAGCGGCATGCTCTGCGAGTCGGACCCACTCGCTCGCCGAGTCTTGAAACGTCACTTTCCCGATGCCGAAATCACGACCGACGTCACGACCCTTAAGGGACTACCCCGTTCGGATGTGGTGGCCGCGGGCTTTCCTTGCCAAGATTTGAGCCAAGTCGGAAGGCGAAAGGGAATTTCAGGACCGAATTCTGGACTGATCGAATATGTATTCGGTCTGCTGCGCGGCCTCACTGAACATCCTCGCTGGGTCGTGATCGAGAACGTACCGTTCATGCTCAACCTCGATCGCGGTCGCGCCATTCGAACTATCACTGGCGCACTCGATGAGATGGGGTATTCGTGGGCATATCGAACCATCGATGCTCGCGCCTTCGGTCTTCCACAGCGGCGCCGTCGCGTCATTCTCCTCGCTTCAAAGACATGTGATCCCCGCCCAGTGCTATTGGGTGTCGATGCCGGTTGTCCGACACCAGCAAAGCGCGGCTCGCACGCTTGTGGTTTCTATTGGACGGAAGGAAATACGGGAATTGGCTGGGCAGTCGATTCAGTTCCCCCTCTGAAGGGTGGCTCCGCGCTACATATTCCTTCGCCGCCGGGCATTTGGTTCCCTCGTCGACGCCTCATTGGCGTACCAGCCATCGAGGATGCCGAACGGCTCCAGGGCTTTCTCGCTGGATGGACCCGCGTCGACGATGCCGATCTTCATAGCGAACGTCAACGCTGGCGCATGGTCGGCAATGCGGTGAGCGTGCCCATGGCTAAATGGATCGCAGAACGTCTGTCCGTCCAAGTCGGATTCGACGCGACGGCCGCCGAACCACTTCCTTCCGATCGTGGATGGCCGAGCGCGGGATGGGGGCATGGCGGGAAGCAGGGACGCTCCGACATTTCCGAGTGGCCGGTCGCCGTTCCGGCGCCCCACCTGATCTCGTTCTTGGAATATCGAATTGCGCCCTTGTCGAAAAAAGCAACTGCCGGATTTCACTCGCGCCTGATCGCGAGCAGCCTTCGATACGAGAAGGTCTTCGAGCGTGATCTTAGATATCACAAGAACAATGTCGAGAAGTATTGAGCTCCGCGATCCGGTGTCACCCGCCACGATCAAGCGGATGACGAGGACGGCGCAAAAAGACAATATGGGTGAGCGCGCCCTGCGCTCAGAACTACACCGCCGGGGCTTCCGCTTCCGCCTTCATCATCGAGTTTTGGCCGGCAATCGACGAACGGTCGACATCGCTTTCACGCTTTCGAAGACCGCCGTTTTCATTGATGGTTGTTTTTGGCATGGTTGTCCCGAACACGGAACTTGGCCCAAAAACAATCGTGAATGGTGGCGCGCAAAAATTGAGGGCAACATTGCGCGCGATCGAGATACAGATCGCCGGCTCGTCGATGCGGGCTGGACCGTGGTGCGGGTTTGGACCCATGAAGCCGTCGAGATTGCCGCGAACAGGATCGAAACCGTCGTTGGACGGGCGATCCGTCAGAGAGCGAAGACCCGCCGTTGATCGAGCAGGGCCTTCCAAATCGTTCGGTGGGCTTCAAATCCCGTCCAAATAACGTCTTTCGCGCCAGCCGCAACTGTATCGCACCCGTGAACGTATTCACGGATAATTTGGTGAACCGACTCTCTTGCGGCGACGATGCAACCGATTTGATGACGAGAGAGCGAAACGCACCAACGCCCCGCCTGCAAATCGAACGCCGTCGGCCTGCCTGGTCTCGACAAGGGATGCCGTATAATCGAAATCGGGACCTGAAGGCCTTGCCACTTTTCCACAGTATCGACCCGAACCGCCTGCCGGCGCGCTTGGCGCAAGCGGTCGCTGATTGCGCCGCCGGCAAGAACGTGCGGATCGATCAGGCCGATGTCTGCTTCTGTAAGAATGCGTTCTCCCACCCATTCGGCTTGGCGAACTAGGATGCGATCGGCCAAATCCGCCATCACGCTGGCTACATCGGGGTCGGCTTCCTCATGGGCAGGCGGCTCGCCCGGAATTGTGACGAGAACCAGACTCGCGCCCCCGGCAATTGCGTCGAGAGCACTATCGATGCCGCGCCTAACGCCTGCCAATCCGAAACGCAGCCGCCTCGATCTCGGATCGACGACTGAGCGAAACGGCAGATCGGGATAGAAGGATGCCTGAACCAGTTCGGCAGTATCCGGCAGCAGGCGCCGTGTGACCGGGAGCCCGAAAACTGGCGTATTGGGGAAGCGGTCCAAGATGTATGCCGGCGCCGACCAATGTATTTTGTGATCGCTGGCTTCCAGGTTGCTCACGTCCGCGGACATGACAGGCGAGAGCTGGCCAGGATCGCCGACCATGATCACGCGGGGGGCGAGATCGGCGATCGGCATGAATTTGGCCGCCGATAGCTGGTAAGACTCGTCGACGATCATGAAGTCGAAACTTCCGGAGCCAAGCTGACCGAGGTACGACGCCAACAGGTCAGCGTTCGTGACCACCACGCCGGGGCCATTGTTGAGAGCCGGATTCCAACCGCTCGACGCGTTGATCCTCCCGACCAAATTCGCCGGGAGAATACGGTGCGTCGCGTGCGCGAGTTCGATGCGCGGAAGCCGATAACTCAGGAGTCGATCGGCAATGTCATAGAGCTGGCTCACGCCGGGGGTGACCACGACGACGCGCATGCGGGGTGCAGCGACGGCAGCCGTGCAAGCACACTCGACGAGAAAGGTCTTGCCGGCGCCCGGCGGTGATTTGACAATGGTGATCGGAGCCGTGCCGAAGAGCGCATGATCGACAGCCGCGTCGAGAACACGATCGGCATCGTTGCAGAGAAGTTGAAGGTTGGTACTCATGGACGTCTAGCTCCAGCAGCGACTTGGATTGCCGAGACGCCTCTAGATGATCCGGCGGGTCCGAGCGCGGTCGCGGCCGTACCGAAAAAGACCCAAGGCTGCCGGTCGCGCACTTGCGCCAAGGCGCGATAATTCACGAACCCGTAGGGTTCCCTGAGAATTTCGAAGCGAGCGCCAACGCTCAAGAGACCCACTTGCCGAACGCCACCGGTTATTTCGATCGAAATTCTGGTGCCGCCGCCGGGAGCAGGCTGAAATGCCCTCACGATGCCCGTCACTCGGCTCCCGGCAATCCTCACCTTGTCGTCGGAGCGCAGCCGCACGGTTCCCTGCGCAGTATCGATGTCTATCGTGCAAGGTTTGAAACGCGGCCTTAGCTGCCGCACCGCGCTGACCACGCACTGCACGACAGATCCTGCGCGCTGAGCCTGCTCCCGTAGCACGGGGTCGGCTTCGAGCGCGGCGAATTCCACCTTCTCGGCGCCGGCTTCCATTTGGCCGAGCCACTGGGCCAACATGTCGGGCCGTCGCGCCGGGAAGTGGCCGTTGGCCAAGGCGTTGTTCAGCCGGTCCTTCGAATCGCTCTCGAGGTCGCCGAGCCCGGCCGTGGAAAGTCCAAGTCCGAGAAAGGCGCGGCGGGCCTCGATCAACAGGTTCCACTCCCGCAGAACACCCTGCCGCAAGATGTTTTCGATGTCGGCAACGAGCCTTGCGCGCCGCCGGCCAGTCGCGTTCTTCAACTCCTTCCGCAGGTACTCGATCCGATCGTCCAAAGGCTGATCGGGTGTGTTGGCCAATATGCCCGACGCGGGGACGCGAATGCGGGCGCGTGCTTCGGTCAGGGGATCGCGGATGGCGGGATCGAGCCAAGCCAACAGCGCGCCGAGATGCCCTTCTTCGATCGGGGCAAGCCCGGTGACGACGTGCTCTTGCAACAAGGCGCGGGCATCTGCGACCACTTGCTGACCTGGGAAGGTCGCCTCGTGGGCGATGATCCTGCAAATTTCTCCCATGCGTGTGATCGCCGGCGTCGCGTTTTGGTTTCGCCAATAGCGATGGCCCAAGATATCGAGCGCTTCGACCGTCGCGGCATGAGGGACCCAAACCCGCAACTCACCGCCCGCGGCGAGCGCGCGGTTTGCGACTTGATCGAGGAATGCGGCGAAGGGTGCGAGGTCGGCGACATCGCGGCCGATTGGATTGATGCGCAGGATCAAGGTGGGAGCGCTATCGAGCGGCCCAAAAGCCAACGCCTGGATTTGCTCCTCGGTAACGATCTTGATCGTCGCAATCCCGATCGTCACCACGGGATCGGAAGACATGCTGCTGGCGGTGCGAACCGGAACGGCCCTGTTCTGGGAACGGGCGAAGATGCGATGCAGGGTGTCGTCGAAATCACTCATGCTGCGCGCCCCTGGTTGTGCCGGTCGGCGATTGCGCGGAGTTGGTCGGCGACAATTCGTTCGTGCTCAGTCGCCGGCTGAACGGAACCATTCATCAGACCAATGACACGGCCGAGCTCGAGATCACCGAGGATATTGCGTGCGGCGTCGCCCATATCGGCGGTGCGGCCAGCCACGCGCTGCCGGCACCATTGGGCCATCACACAAGTGGCGAGACAATTGTCTTGAAAATTCGACACGAGATCGGCCGTGACCGTGAACGGCTCGGCTCCCGCTCTCAGCGCGTCGATCCGCGTACGGTGACGAAGGAACGCGGCGATGCCGATTTGAATGGCTTCGACGGCGCCGCCAAGGTCTTCTTGCCGAGGACTATGCGGGCGCAGGCCATTCGGTTTCGAGAAGACCAGCATTCCCTTGGCGTCGACGACGATTGACGGGTCGATCGCGTGGTACTCGTGGCGAAGTGCCAAGACCTGCGCTCCAAGTTGCAGGCGAACGCGGGCAAGATCGGACGCAGCAATCTCGTTTTCGCGAACGATGAACGATTTCAGGTCACCAGGTATGTACAGGCCCGTCGCCGGCGACCTGACCATGTAGTCCGGCGCGATGAAGAAATAAGGCCGTGGTCCCGGCCGCGTCGGTAGCAGGAGCTGGGGCTGAATGATCAATTGCGGCGCGGCCCGCCCAGCAGCAGCGTCCCGCAGGATCGTGCGGGTAATCCTGAGACGAGCAACACGCGCCTCCTCCTTTCCACCTGGATAGCTGTCCATCAGATTGCGCACAGTCATCGTATCGGGGTCGAGTCCCCAGGTTGGCGCAATGGCCTCACGGAGCAACCGCGCATCGCCGGCGTAGGCATTCTGCTCGAATTGAGCGCCGCGACGCCGAGAGGATTGCCGCTCACCGAATTCGCGGTCGTACGGCTCGCCGATCACGCGCTCGTAGAATTTCTTTTCCGATCCTTCCTGCATCACCATGGCCCCAAGCACTTCACACTTGGGGTTGGATGCCAGTCGGATCAGGGCGGCGCTGCCTTTAACCGTCATCGCGCGCGCTCCGCCAATCTTTGTGCGATCCCGGCAGCGACACAAAGCCTGCCGGCGCGCCGAACAGAAGCGCACGTTCGGGCAAGCGTTCGGAAAGAACCGATGCGGCGGCCTCGCGTATTGCCCGATCCTCGGGCTCATAATGCTTGATTGCGTTGTCGATCGCGCGCAACCATTCATCGAACGGAAATTCACCGCGCTTCACAGCGATACCGCCGTCGCGCGCCTGATCGGCCGCCACGTAGTTCAGAACGTCGTGGTTCGCCGCGATAAGCTTGCCGTCCTCGATTGCCTTCGCCAGACCAATCGTCCAGGCCGCGCCCTTCAAGAAAAGAAGGCGCCCACCCATCGGTCCGATGATGCGATCGGCCAACGGCCAATCGGATCGCGCCCAAAAGCGCTTCACCGCCTCGCCGCGATCGTGCGTGATGCAGTGACACAGATAGACGGGACGATTCCGGGACGAATCATAGGATTTGATTTCGTCGGTCGACAGGGTTCCGAACCGGGTCGAGGGGATGTCGCGCCCTTGCCATGGTCGAATGACGCTCGCCAGCAACAGCGAATTGAGCGGCGTCTTGGCCTCGGCCAACGCTTCGATGACGATGTCCCGGATTGGCCGATTGCTACTCGGCGCCACCTTTGACCGGGACTTGCCCTGCAGCGCAACTTTCCGCTGCCGCACCTCTTCCAGGCGGCGCTGAAGTTCCGCCTCCTCGGCCAAAATCGTCTCGATGTCGTCGGTCTGCTGCTTCATGCCCGATAAGCTATAGGAAACTATCGAGTTTGTCTATAGGGAATTATCGAACTTCTAGAGCCTCCGGCGATACACCGATTCCCGATGGTAATGGAGGAAAGACCCCTGGGATTCGTGGAAAGGATCGCAAGCCCGGTCACACGCTACCCTCAACCCCAGCCGCTCAAGGTCGGTCATGTTCAATTGGGGTGACCGCAGCACTCTCCCGTCGTCCTCGAAACTGATCAGCCCGCGGTCGAAAAGACGATCGACATGTGGCGCAAGCGCCAGACCGTTTGCACCGTCCAAGCGCTCGACGGCTGTCGCGCATGCTCGCCATGGCTTTATGTGGCTGGCGACCAGCAGATCGGGGTTCGTGATTTTCGTTAGTCGGCAAGCCCGCTCCCGTTCAAGGACGCGCCGGCGAAAAAGACCCTGGCCATATCGCGCGAGGACGATCTGCTCCTTCGTCGTCGAGTCCAAACCTGGGTCTTGCTGAATCGCCTTCTCCTGTTCGTCGTCGGCCTGCGCCAGCGACGGCGCCTCGGTCGCGGCGTCCCTAATTGGCATGGCGTCCAATCCGCCGCGTTCGACGATCAAATCGAAAGCAGGCTTTCCGATCTCCGCCAAGTAAGCCTTTTGGTTTCCATTGCCGTTGGCGGGCTGGATCGGCGAGTATTTGCTGGGCATTAGCGGGCCGAGTTCATTGATGATGTCTTTCGGCCGAACAGCAGAATCCAACGGCTTCCATTTCACCGGCAAAAGCCAGCCATCAGTGCTCCAATTTTCGCCGGCGGAACCAAAGCCGTTCGGCTTCAATGCCGGGACCGCAAAATCCTGCACGACGCCAACATATCCAACCGATCCACTGGCAAACGACAGAACCGGATCGCCAGGTGCTGCGAGCCGCATGTTGTCGTAAAATTGGCTGCGCGTTCCGTTCGCCTCTTCTTTCGGTGACCACAAATAGCCACCGCCGATCTCTTGTCGCACTGTTTGCTTGTGGTTCACCCACCAGTAGTTCACCGGCTCCACCCGAGTTCGCCGTCACCGCGATAATTCAACTATTACTGATCCTCGCCAAAATCTCCATGGCACAAAGCGGGCACAAACAGAAGGCCTTTATTGGACCTTTAACTCGCTCCGTGCATCCTACATTGACCCCTCGCCGGAGCCACTCAATCCCGCACCCTGGTCGCGCGGGAACGCGCGGCCGGCACTATAATGCCGCTCCTGTGGGTTCCCTTTGAACCGTTCTCCGGGCCGGCGAATGACGCCGATTTAGCGCTCGGGCTGCGAGCCTTCCCTGCCTTCATGCACCCCTTTCGCGCATGCGCCCGCGCGTGGGCTTCTATTCGTCATTGTCCTTTCGATCGGATAACTTGCCTCCCAAGTGTCCCTTCTTTGCGCCCGGTTCTGCCGCGCCGCGCGGTTCTGTCAAAGCCGCTCGCTTCCGCACTGCGCTTGTGCAGCTCCGCGCCCTCCGGGTGTCCTCCCGCCTTCGCTGCGCTACGGCGGGCAGGTCGGACAGCTTGTGACAGCCCCGCTTTTCCGCCTCGGCCTTGAACGGGCATCGAGGCCGCCATTGGGGCGGGCTCATAAGCGAAAGGACTAAGCTATGACGAGAGAAACCAACAAATCCCGCCCGACGCATCGCGTGTACGCGGTGACCAAGAACGGCGAGAAGAAGTTCTGGCAGCCGATCGGAGCGATGTGGGCTCACGCCGATGCCAACGGCTTCAACCTCCGCATCGACTATGCGCGTTGCACATCCTTGAACGTTGCTTCCTGTTGACGTTTCAGATGGTGATTTGGATCGGCTCGGAAAAAGTAACGGTGTTGTGGTCGCGGAAGGGCAGCGCCCGCGTCAACTTGTTGATGAATGAACCGAGCGGCGTGCGAAAAGCCCCGATGTCGGTTGTGAGCTTCCGATCGTCGAGCGGGTTGACGGTCGTCGCCGGCGTCAAGAGCCCCAAGCTCCGCACGACACTCGCGCCGCTCACGCCGATAGCCGCATGGGCGAGCGCATTACGGCGCTTGCCTAAATCGTAGGCGGTTGCTCTCAGCGTTTGCCACTCCGCGCCGATCGCAGCGGCGTCGGCGCCCAGCGCACTGGCCACGCTCGCATGCGAAAGACCCTTGTCGATGCGCTTCAGAATCTTCGAGAGCACCATGTGCTCTGCAAAATAGTCGCCGCGCGGCGTCACGAGGGCAATCTGCACGTCGTTATCGGGCGTCCCGGAGGGCATCGCCGCGGCCAGCGCGAAGGCTTGAAGCTGCCAGTCCAGATAGCGAAGCGTCTCCTCGATGCCGCCGAAATTGGTCACGACCAGGCCGACGACCTCGTGGAGGTCGCGAAGCTTGTCGCCGCCGACGAACAAGTCGGCTATGGAAGGCGGGCGCGTGCTCGGCATCGCTAAAAGATGGTAACCGAGCGCCGGCAATCAATGTCAAAACGACCCGAAATGTGGGCGCGTCCGGCAGAGCCGGACCGGGCTCTTGCGCGCCGAGCCCCTGGATCCCAAGAGCGGGATTCCGGGTCTCGGCCCTTTGGGCTTCCATCCCTCGCGCAAGAAATATTGTACCCCTCGCTGGGGGCAGACGGTCCCGCATCCCCGCGTCTCCTTCGCTCTTCGAGCGAGTGCCGCGGGCGCTATGCTGATGCTCCTCCGGCTGCCCTTTTAACCGGTCTTCGGGGCTGGCGAATGGCCTGCGCTGCGCTCCGGCTCATGCGCCCATTTTTTTATTTGAGTTAAAGAGGGGCCTGCGGCCCCCAGGCCGTCAAGACCGAGGCGAGCAAAAAACGCGGGCCGTGTAGTCGCCTCGCTGCGCTTGGCTCCGGCCCGCACCCAATCCCGCGTTTTTTGATCTTGACGGCCAACCCCCGCTCATTGGCGCGGGCCTAGTCGGTTGCATGCGCAACCCGCTAGCCAAGGAAGGACCGCCAATGAGGAGCAATGTTTATCAGAAGATTACTGACCGGATCGTTACGGAGCTTGAGCGCGGCGTGCGCCCTTGGCTGAAACCTTGGAGCGCGGGCAATGGGGAAGGGCGCATCGTGCGGCCGCTGCGCGCGAACGGCATTCCCTATCAGGGCATCAATGTCCTGATGCTGTGGTCGGAGGCGATAAAGAAGGGTTATGCCTCGCCTATTTGGATGACCTATCGGCATGCCGCCGAGCTAAAAGCCAATGTGCGCAAGGGCGAGCACGGCAGCCTTATCGTCTATGCCGACAAGACCACCCGCACCGAGACGGACAGCGAAACCGGCGAGGACACCAAGCGCGAAATCCCCTTCATGAAGGGCTACGCTGTCTTTAACGTTGAGCAAATTGAGGGACTGCCCGAGCACTATTACGCGAAACCCGCCCCGCGCACGGCGACCGTGCAACGGATCGAACGCGTGGAATCTTTCTTCGCCGCGACCGGGGCGAAGGTCGTGCTTGGCGGCAGCCGCGCTTGTTACGTCCCCTCGACCGACAACATCCACATGCCGTGCATTGATTTCTTCCGCGACAGCGAGAGCTTTTACGCGACGCTGGCCCATGAGCTAACCCATTGGACTCGGCACCCGTCGCGGCTCGACCGCGATTTCGGGCGCAAACGCTTGGGCGATGAAGGCTACGCAATGGAAGAGCTGGTCGCCGAGCTTGGTTCCGCCTTCCTCTCCGCCGACCTCGAATTGACACCGGAAGTGCGCGAGGACCACGCCGCCTATATCGGCTCATGGATCAAGGTCCTCAAAAACGACAAGCGCGCGATCTTCACCGCCGCCTCGCATGCGCAGCGCGCGGCGGATTTCCTGCACGGTTTGCAGAAACCCGCCGCCCAGGCGTCCGCCGCGTGACGGCGCCGCCGTGACGAAGCCTGACACCTCATTGTGAACGGCCACGCTTTCAGCTGGCGACGCCTTGTCGAATTGCGCCCGCAACAGCTTGAAGCGTGGCAAGCCGAGCAATGCCGTCAACTCACGGCATTGCTATTTGCGCTTTGGCGCGCCGAGGCGAGCCGCACGGTGGGCGGCGGGTTACCGTCAGCCGACCTTTGCTCCCCTGATGGCGGGGGGCGAGCGATAGCCGAAAATCGGGGCACTCTCGCTTTCACCGGGCCTGTCCCTCACGGCGCCGCCCGCCCTCAATGGCTGCGCGCTGCTTGCCCCTTCTCCGGCTTTGCCAACGGGCCACGGCGAATGGCTGCCCCTTGGCTCGTATCCTTTCGATCAGTCTAAGAGCACCGCGAAGCAATCGTACTGCGTGTGAGCATTGGCAAACAAACAAACGAAACAATAAACAACACGCCGTCTACAAAAAGTCAAACTTATTAGCTACGAATGATGAACATCTAAAACAGAGGATTGCTATGCTTTCAGATCGGCAATTGAGGGCGCAGGTACAGAAATTGCAGGAACGCTGGGCGGAGCGAAATCCGTTTGCCACGGAAGACCTGGTCTGGCG
>JASHRH010000108.1 GCA_030037475.1 Acidobacteriaceae bacterium | reverse complement strand
CTGCGGTATCGCGAGCCGGAGCGGCCGCGCGGTTTCCGGACTCCGCTGGGGCCGGTGTTTCCGGTGCTCAGCATCATCTTCTGCATCCTGCTGATGATGGGGCTGGAAATCCTCACCTGGACGGCATTCTTCATCTGGCTGCTGATCGGACTGGTGATCTACTTCTTCTACTCGCGACATCGCAGTGAGTTCGCGCCACAGAATCGCGCCCAATAAGGACACAGCCAGCGACGGGCCCCGACTCTCGCCAGTGTCGTGACCGCGTGAGGTTTTCCGGGCCTCAAGGCCTGGAATCGTCGCTGAACTCATCGTTCCCCGGCCTGAAGGCCGGGCTTCTACCCCGTCCCGCTGCACGGGACCGCTGCGCGAATGAAACCGCATCCTCCAACAGGGCACTAGACTGAAGGCATGAACGATCTCGGGCGCGTGCTGATCGCTCTCGGCCTGCTCCTGGCCGCCGCGGGCGCGGTGGTGTTGCTGCTGGGGCGGATGGGATTGCCGCCGGGGCGGCTGCCGGGAGACTTCACGTGGCGGGGCAAGCATACGGCCGTGTACTTCCCGCTGGGAACCTGCATTGTGATCAGCGTGGCACTGACGCTGGTGTTCTGGATTCTGAGTCGAATGCACAAATAGCGACAAGTCAAAAAAAGGCCCCTCGAATGAGGGGCCAATCTGCCTTGGTTCTCTCGTTGTGAGAGCTCGATTGCGTCTTTCCCTTTACTGCTGGGGGACCGCTGGTTGCGACGCAGCACCCTGAGGGGAGGGTTGCGCGGAATTCGGCTGCGTCGCACCAATCGGCGAACCACCATTCGTGCCGGGGTTCAAGGCCGCTAAACTGTTTTCCTCGAGGCTGATGCGGACCAGGTTGCCGTTATCGCCCGCATTGCCCATGGCCACTTCGTGAATCCGCCAGATCGGAATCTGGTGTTCGGCGAGGTACCGGACCACCGCCTCGGACATGTGCTGGGAGTTCTCGACGCCCGCCATGCCGCGGCTCCGGGAGTAGCCCTGGACTTCAACGACATAGCCCTTCTGGCCCTGCATCTGACTGACGATCTGGTCCAGCGCCGCGCGCGACTTCTGGTTCAGCATGCGCTCGCCGGAATAATAGCGAATGTCCAGGTTGTTCACGGGGTGGTACTGGTCGAGATTGGCGACTGTCTGCGTGAGCTGCGTGGTCGTGTCGTTCGCCTGCTGCGCGAGTTGCTGCGCCTGGCCGGCCGTCTGGCTGGCGTTGCTGGCGGTCTGATTCGCTTCGCTGGCTGTGGACTGCGCCGCACGAATGCCGTTCTGCGCACGCTGATCCACATCCTGAATGTCCTGCTGGTTCTTCGCCTGGAGTTCGTCCAGCTCGTTCAGACGGCCTTTCACCGGGTTGATCTGGTTGTTGACCCACTTCTTGCGGGCGAAGGGATTCATATGGCCCCAGAACCCCTCGTGCTCTTTCACCGGCAGCGGCGCCTGGCCGGTCGCGGTCTGCTGGGAATTTGGATTCTGCGTTTGCGCCGTATTCGTGTTCGGGTTGGTGGAAGCGCCGGTCTGGACCTGGGGCGTTTGCTGCGGCGGCGCTTGCGGAGAGTTCGACTGTGCAACAGCCGGCAAACTGAGACTGGCTGCAACCAGGACTGCCATTATCGATCCGGGATTCAGAAAGGTTTTCATGGCTCTTTTCTCTGTATTTCGTTGACTTCCGTCAAGACTGCGCAGCGTCCGTGACGCAGGAGAAAGAGCACTTGCCATGCCAAAGGCGAGATGGGGTGGCCGAGGGAACTGTGGATCAAATAAGCACTTATTTTTCAGTGTGATGTGATCGGATTGCGACGGAAAGCGGGGCCGAACTCATCGAGTTCAGGGCCATTCCGAGGCTGGACCCGGAAAAAAATGCACTGCGCTCGGGCGAGACAGAGGGAACTATTTGCCTTACGAGGCGACTATTCGGTTGCGACCTGGATGATCCGGATTTCGGGGTAGTTCTGGTTCCAGTCCTGGGGGATGCTGTCGAAGATCAGCCGAAACTCCCGGCTCTGGCCGGGCAGGATGGGCGCCGCGCTCACCGGCTCCGTGTCAACATAAGGCTCCCGGGTGCGGATGAGGGCAAGCGGCATCGTCGGCTTGCCGACCAACTGGTTCGTGAATCCCCGGAAGCCGATCTGGACGGTGATGCCGGTGACGGTCCTGTCGCCCTGATTGGTGAGCCGGCCATCCAGATAGGTGTTTTGGCCGCCCACCATGCTGCCGGCCTGACTCATCTGCAGATGGCTGATGACAAGCTTCGAGGCGTAGGGAGCCGGAGGCGCCAGGTTCGCGCCGCCTGGATTCACCGGTGGCGGCTGGCGGGAGATGGCGATGATGGCTCCGAGGATGGCCAGAATCACGAGGCCGGAGACGATCCATGGCACGAAAGAACGAGGCTCACGGGAGACAGGCCGCTCAGGAGGAAACATGCCGGGCTGCGGACCAGAGGCGCTCATCGAGGCGATTGTAAACCAGCGGCGAAAACAGGCTGCCGCGGCAAAGCCTGGTTCCATCGTCCTCTCGTAACCAGACAAATACCCGGCGGATATCGCAGGAAAATTTATCCGATCGTTCGCATCGCTTCTGCCGAAAGATGAGTCTAAGCAGACAACAGGATCTCGTTTGCGAGGAACGCGATGCAGAACCCCGTATCCAGCCTGGCGCCTTCCAGCCGTAAGCCGGAGTATGCCTATCGCATCGCCATTGTGGCGAGCGCGCTGATCCTGTTGCTCACCTGGTTCAGCGTGTAGGCACCTGCCGGGCAAGCGCCCGGCGCATCACGACTTCCAGCGCCGATTTCAACTGCGCGTATTCCGCCTCAGAGAGCTTGCCTTCCAGCCGCTCCGTTTCCAGAGCAAAGAGTTCTTCCTTGAGAGCTGCCAACATGGATGAACCCGCGGCGGGAACAGCCGGAGCGACGGGAGCGCCAGGCGGAGACATCGTGCTCTTTGCCGCCGGCGGGGGAACATGCGAGGCCAGTGCCGCGCGCAGCGCCGTCGCTTTCATTCCGGGAGGCACCGTGGGAGTGAGCGCCGAGGACTGCGGCGGCAAGGGCGCGGCGCCCGCAGGCTGAAGTCCGGGCTTTGCGCGCAGCATGAACCCGGCCACGACAACCAGCACCAGGCCCACACCGCTCAGGATCCACCATTTGTACTTCTGGAGCGGATCGGGGGTATCGCTGGGAGGTCCGAGTCCGCCCCCAGGCGCGTTGCTCTGTGCCGCGGTCTGGTCCTGCGCTCCCTGATCGCCACCCATCGCCTGGCCACCCTGCTGCTCGCTGTTTCCCTGAGCATTCTGCGCTTCGCGCGGCATCGATCCGGTGCCCGAAACGGTATAAGCCAGGGCCATCCCCGGGCTGACATTCGTCGCCAGATATGTCTGAGTGCCGGGCTCATCCGCATCGCCGTGCAGCGCCTGGAACGCCGACCCGCCGCTGAAGCTCATGCTGGTGGGAATCATGACGGCCAGATTGTCGGTGGGTGTGGAAACGGCCGGATGGAAGGCAAGGCTTCCGCTGTACGGAAGGGTGTAAGCCACCTGGAACTCGGTTTCCCCGGGCCGCAGCGGAAAGACGAAGGCGTATTGATTTTTCTGTTTGAGAGGAACCGGCGAGTTCTGGACTTCCATCCCTCCCGGGCCAGTAGCGCCGCCGCCCTGAATGATGGCACCAGAAGGCAGGGAGAACTGGAAGGCATGATCGCTGAACTGGGTAAGCGGAGGCTTCGACTCGTTGCGGATGAAATAGTTTTCCGTGACGTTCAGTCCCTGGGAGTCCGTCTGCAGGCGCACTACGTCGGCATAGACATGCACGCCCGCCACTTTTGGCGCCACGTCGTAGACGTCGATGTCCACCGTGGAGGTGTTGGGCGGAACGGGGCCATAGTAATCGGCCTTCTGGTGGTCCACGCGAACCAGGTGCATGCCTGCGCTGCTGGGAACCGTAAAGGAATAGTGCCCCTGCGCATCGATCGTGGTATGCGCCGTTTCCTGCATGCTCTGGGTCAGGTCGAGCAGGACGGCGGTGTCTCCGGCGGCAGGCTTGTTGGTGGTGCGGTCAATCACGGTGCCGGAGATAGTGACTGCGACGAGCGA
>JASHRH010000107.1 GCA_030037475.1 Acidobacteriaceae bacterium | reverse complement strand
GGAAAAGTGGTCGGACGCGCGCGCCTACGACGGCACCGTGAGCGTGGTGCAGCCGATGATCGCACCACTGTACGACGGGCACTCGGAGCACGAGATTCTGCAGTCGCTGCTGGACAATCCGGATGTGTCGCCATACGAGGCTGTGCGGACGACCTGGAAGGACGCACTCTCCAGGGGAGATGCCGAGTTCAACTGGCGTAAGGTGCTGCACGACGGATGGATCGAGAACACCGCATTCACTCCGAAGAATGTCACCGCGAAAGCGACACTTCCAGCGGTGACGGCTCCGGCGGCGAGCAGCATCGAAGTCATCTTCCGGCCCGATCTGCACACGTATGACGGTCGCTATGCCAATGTGGGGTGGCTGCAGGAGATTCCGCGGCCGGTGACCTACCTGGCTTGGGACAACGCCGTGCAGATGAGCTACGCCACGATGGAAAAGTTCGGGCTGGCGCAGAACGACGCTGTGAAGCTCAGCGTTGGGGGCAAATACATTATCGGTGGCGCGCTGGCAGTTCCCGGGCAGACGGACGACGTGGTGGTGATCGCGCTGGGACAGGGGCGCAGCACGGGCCGCGTGGCCGGCGGCGTGGGGTTCAACGGCTATCTGATCCTGCAGTCGGACGCGCCATGGGTGCAGACCGGCGCGGTCGTGGAAAAGACCGGCGGCATTTACGATCTGTGCGTTCCCAGGGAAGACTACATCGATCAGCGTTCGATCGCGCATGGCGGCGACGGCAGCGGAACCCACTCGCTGGAAGGGAATGAGGCGCTGGACAGGGGCATCATCCGCTACGCGACCCTGACGGAATATAAGTCCGATCAGGGTTTCGCGAATCAGGGTGTGGGGCACTGGACACCGGGGCCGGATGACAGCATGTTCCCGGGGTATCGCTATGACAAGAACGCATGGGGGATGTCGATCGACCTGAACTCGTGCGTGGGGTGCAATGCGTGCATCGCGTCGTGCTACGCGGAGAACAACATTGCGGTAGTGGGGCGGCTGCAGACAAAGATCGGCCGCATCATGCAGTGGATCCGAATCGATACGTACTTCGAGGGCGATCTTGCTGCGCCACGAGCGCACTTCCAGCCGATGACGTGCCATCAGTGCGAGAACGCGCCGTGCGAGCAGGTGTGCCCGGTGGGCGCGACGGTGCACACGCCGGAAGGCCTGAACGTGATGGTCTACAACCGCTGCGTAGGAACACGTTATTGCTCGAATAACTGCCCCTATAAGGTGCGCCGCTTCAATTTCCTGCTGTTCTCGGACTGGGATACGCCGAGCCTGAAGCTGATGCGGAATCCGGACGTCTCGGTGCGCAGCCGCGGCGTGATGGAGAAGTGCAGCTATTGCGTCCAGCGCATCCAGGAAGCAAAGATCGAGGCGGACAAGGACAATCGGCCGATTCGGGATGGAGAGATCCGGACGGCGTGTCAGCAGGCGTGCCCGACGAGCGCCATTGTTTTCGGGAATATCAACGACAAGAGCAGCGAAGTGGCGAAGCTGAAGGCGGAGCCGCGGACGTACGGCGTGCTGGCCGACCTGAACACGCGGCCGCGGACGACGTATCTGGCGGAAGTGATCAACACCAATGAAGGGCTTTCGCAGGCACTGGGCGAATACGCCATGGAGAAGGCGTAATGCAACTGGCCGGAGCAAGAGGATTCTGATCGCATGGCGACGAAAGACGCACCCGTTACGAATCCGATGATCGATCCCGTCACCGGCGAATACCGCGTGATCGCGCCGGGGCACACTTTCAAGTCGGTGACCGACAAGGTGAGCCGGATCGTGCTGACGAGCCACACGCCGATCGGGTGGTGGTTCGGGTTCCTGCTGGCGGGCTCGATCGTGTGCCTGCTGATGGTATGCATGAGCTGGCTGTTTGTGAAGGGAGTGGGCATCTGGGCAGTCACGATCCCGGTTGCCTGGGGATTTGCCATCGTCGAATTCGTCTGGTGGATCGGCATCGGGCACGCGGGAACGCTGATTTCGGCGATTCTGCTGCTGTTCAAACAGGGCTGGCGCAATTCCATCAATCGCTTCGCCGAGGCGATGACGATCTTCGCTGTCATGTGCGCGGGGATGTTCCCGGTGCTGCACCTGGGCCGTCCCTGGCTGGGGTACTGGCTTTTCCCGTATCCGAACACGATGAACTACTGGCCGCAGTTCCGGTCGCCGCTGATGTGGGACGTCTTTGCGGTATCGACGTACGCGACGATCTCCGTGGTGTTCTGGTACATGGGGATGATTCCCGACCTGGCTACGATGCGCGACCGGGCACAGTCGAAGTTCGCGCAATTCTCCTATGGGCTGCTGTCGCTGGGCTGGCGCGGATCGGTGCGGCACTGGGTACGGTATGAGACAGCTTCAATCCTGCTGGCCGGCCTGGCAACGCCACTGGTGCTGTCGGTGCACAGCGTGATCAGCCTCGATTTCTCGGTAGCCTTCATGCCGGGCTGGCACACGACAATCTTTCCGCCTTATTTCGTGGCGGGAGCGATTTACTCCGGTTTTGCCATGGTGCTGACGCTGGCGATCCCGATCCGGACGTTCTATCACCTCGAGGACCTGATCACGATTCGCCACATCGACAATTGCAACAAGGTGATGCTGGCGACGGGGCTGATCGTTGCGTACGGGTACTCGTCAGAAGTGTTCATGGCGTGGTATTCGGCGAGTCACTGGGAATACTTCATGATGTGGAACCGCATGTTCGGGCCGATGGGGTGGTCGTACTGGACCCTGATCACCTGTAACATCGCGCTGCCGCAACTGCTGTGGTCGCGGAAGCTGCGCAAGAGCGTAGCGTTCACCTTCATCATGTCGCTGATCATCAACACCGGCATGTATTTCGAGCGGTTTGTGATCGTAGTGACCAGCCTGACGCGCGACTTCCTGCCGTCGTCGTGGGGCACGTACCGAGCGACGCGATGGGATTACGGCACTTTTCTGGGGACGCTGGGATTCTTCACATTCTGCTTCTTCCTCTTCATTCGCTTCCTGCCCATGATTCCCATGAGCGAGCTGCGGCTGATGCTGCCGGGAGCGAAGGTTCGGGAGAAGGCCGAACCTCATTCATCGGGAACTCCGGTTCCGGAGGCAGGTGACTGATGCCTTTACCCGAAGGACTGTATTGCCTGATGGCGGAATTCGACAGACCCGGCGACCTGGTGCGCGCGGCGCAGGCGGCTCGAAAAGCCGGCTACCGGCGCATGGACTGCTATTCGCCGTATCCGCTGGAGGAGGCGGCAGAGGCGATCGGGTTTCACCGCGACGAGGTGTCACTAGTGACGCTGATTGGCGGATTGCTGGGGCTGGTGGCGATGTTCGGGCTGGAGACCTGGATTGCAGTGTGGGCGTTTCCGGTGAATATTGCGGGACGGCCGTATTTCTCCTGGCCGGCCTTCGTGATACCGGCGTACGAGTGGACGATTCTATGGGCAGGCATGTCGGCCTGCTTCGGGATGATCGCTTTGTGCGGGCTCCCCAAGCCGTATCACCCGGTATTCAATGCGCCGAACTTCCGCAACGGCGCGACCAGCGACAAGTTCTTTTTATGCCTTGAATCGACGGACCCGAAGTTCGACGTTGCCGAATCGCGCAGTTTTCTGGAAGCGCAATCGCCGCTATCGGTGGTGGAGGTGGAGTATTAACGCCACAGGGTACAGGGAGCAGGGTGCAGGGAGCAGCGAGCGCGGCGCCTCCACAGGTTATCGCGCGCGGACTCTGGGAATCACCTGCGCGGCGGGTCTGCTGATGCTGGTGGCAGGGTGCCGGCAGGACATGCAGAACCAGCCCAGGATGTTTCCGCAGCGCGGCAGCTCGATGTTCGCCGACGGACGCTCGGTGCGGCCGCAGGTGCTGCACACAGTGGCGCGGGGCCAGCTATACGAAAGCGACTATTTCTATACCGGCCTGATGAACGGTAAGGAGGCGGACCTGATGCCGTTCCCCGTGACCATGCAAGTGCTGGAGCGTGGACAGGAACGCTTCAACATCTACTGCACGCCATGCCACTCCCGGGTGGGCAACGGAGCGGGCATGATCGTGGAGCGGGGTTATAAGCCGGCCGCGAATTTTCATGATCCGCGGCATCTGCACCAGCCGCTCAGCCACTACTTCTATGTGATGACCAATGGCTACGGCGCCATGCCGGACTATATGGCGCAGGTCGCGCCGCAGGATCGCTGGGCAATCGCCGCGTATATTCGTGCGCTGCAGCTAAGCCAGGATGCAACTCTGAAAGATGTGCCTGCCGGCATGCAGGTACAGCATCTGAAGACGATCGCGCAGCAGTATGGATATCCGGAAAACGATACGGGGCCGTGGCCGATGCCGGCGACAGCGGTGTGGCCGACAAAACCGGTGGGGATTGTTGCGGGAGCGCCGGCGCTGAATCCGGCACCGCCAACGGTGAAACCGGCGAAGGAATCCACGAAAGGGACGACTGGCGGCGCGCCAGCGAAGCCATAAGGAGCGCAGGAGCGAATGGGCAACGAATCATTCTCCAAAGGATTGCCATCCACGCTGAACGCGCCGGCCTTTGTGGATAGCTGGCGCTGGAAGGCGCTGATCGCGGGCATCGTGTTTGCCGCGATCGCGGTGGTGCTGGCGTTTCTCGGACAGGCGCAGGACCCACGGCATCTGGGCTGGATTCATTTCTGGCGTGGCTGGCTGGACGGCTACGTGGCCTGTTTTGGGTTCTGCTTCGGCGGCATGGCGCTGCTGATGGTGCAGCATCTGTCGGGCGGGAAGTGGGGACTGATCGTACGCCGGCCGCTGGAAGCGATGTGCGCGACGTGGCCGCTGATCGTGCTGATGTTCCTGCCGGTGGCATGGATTGGCGCCACAAGGGGCAAGCTGTACATCTGGGCGCAATATTCGAACTGGACTGACGCTCTGAGGAAGGGACTGATCGACAACGACCAGGCGCACGCGATCCGGTGGAAGCAGCCGATGCTGAACGCGCATAACTACTGGTGGGTTTCGCTGGTGTGTCTGGGAATCCTGTCTCTTTACTGCGTCCTTCTAAACAAGTGGTCGCTGCAGCGGGACGCCGATCCTGAGCCGAACGTGGCGTACTGGAGAACAAAGTTCGAGAACCTGAGCGGCTTCGGCGTGGTATTGTTCGCGGCGCTACTCTTCGTGCTGGCTATCTATTGGGTCATGTCGATTGACCCGACCTGGTACTCGACGATCTACGGGTTCCAGTACCTGGTAGGCGAGCCGTTCATGGTGCTGCCGCTGGCGATCCTGACGCTGATCGGTCTGAGCAAGGCGGAGCCGATCCGGAGCACCTTCCGCGTGATCGAGCAGCACGATCTGGGCAAGCTCTGCTTCGCGCTGGTGATGCTCAATATCTACTTTGCATTCGGCGCATTCATCATTATCTGGTCGGGCAACTCGCCGGAAGAGATTCCCTGGTACCTGGACCGGATTCGCGGCGGGTGGGGCGTGATCGCGACCCTGGATGTGATCTTTCACTGGCTGATCCCGTTCACCTTGTTGCTGTCGCGGGATCTGAAGCGCATCAAGGGCAAGCTTTCTGTGACCTGCTGCGTGATGATTTTTGCCGGGTTCTGGGATCTGTTCTGGCTGATCGAGCCCAGTTACCGCGACGCGGCGCGCGATCTGCGTCTGACGTGGGGAATCTTCGAGTACGCCGCGGTTCCGGCCGCTCTGTTCTGTTTCTGGTTGGTTTATTACCTCTGGCAACTGAAGCGGCGTCCGCTCATCCCAACGAACGATCCGCACCTTGCGGAGATTCTGGAGCACGACTATGTCCATGCCTAGTCCGGGAAAGGATCCGAATCTCGACCCAAAGCAGCACCTGAGCGACGAGTCGGTTCGGGAGGGTTACGAACTCAGCGATGCCAGCACCGGCGGTATCGCGGTGTTCCTCGTTGGGCTGGGCATCGCGCTCGCTGTGTTCTTCGTGGTTTGCTATGTCTTCGGGACCGTCATCAACAACGGGATGGACAAGGCCGACGGACCGACCAACCAGTGGAAAGCGCCCTACCAGGTTGCCCCCACGAAGCAAATTCGCTCGGACCCGCAACTGGAGCAGGAACAACTGGCGAAGCTGACGAAGCAGTTTCCGTATCCCCAGGTGCAGATCGATAACGGGAATTCGGACCTGGCGACGCTGCATGAGCGCGAGGATCTGCTGCTGAACTATTACAGCTGGGTGGATGAGAGCCAGGGCGTGGTGCGGATTCCGATTCAGCGGGCAATGGAGCTGATCGCGCAACAGGGATTGCCGGTGGCCTCGTCGGAACAGCATCAGCCGCTAATGACGGGCGATTCGACGCCCACGGTGCAGATGCCGCTGACGGACGGTTTTGCTCCCACTGCCTACGACCAGCAGGTGCAGGCAAGACGAGAACAGCAGTTGCAGCAGGAACAGGAAGCCGGGAAAGAACCATAGCACGTTAGTTGTTTGCGAAAAGGCAGTTCGGGAAATCGGACGTTTGGGAAACAAGCAGGGATGCGCGAGACGATCACAAGGCGGACAGCGGCAAAGACGGCAGGGTTTGTCCTGAGCTGCGCACTGATAGCGCTGGTCGCGATTCCTGCGTGTCCGGCGCAGAGCTCCTGGTATGGCGAGAAGCATATCGGCCCCACCGCGGAACAACAGCCCACGATGCTGAAGCAGATCACCATCGCGCAGCGGTTGAATCAGCAGATTCCGCTCGATCTGGCATTTCGCGATGAGACGGGAAAGCTGGTGCATCTCAGCGACTACTTCGGCAAGCGGCCGGTAATTCTGTCGCTGGTCTATTACAAGTGCAGGATTCTGTGCCCTGAAGAGCTGGACGGGCTGGTGGGCGCACTGGAGATGGTGAAGTTCAACCCTGGCCGCGATTTCAATTTGGTCTTCGTCAGCATCGATCCAACGGAAACGCCGGCGCTGGCTGCGCAGGAAAAGGCGCTGTACATGAAGCGCTACGGACGTCCGGGGACGGCGAATGGCTGGCATTTCCTTACCGGACAGGAGCCGGAGATCGAAAAGCTGGCAGCGGCCGTGGGCTTTGGATATGTGAAGGTGCAGGGGCCCGATGGCAAGCTGTCGCAGTATGCGCACGCCAGCGCGATTGAACTGCTGACGCCGCAAGGACGGCTTTCGCAGTACTACCTGGGCGTGGAGTATTCGCCGAAGGACCTGGACCTTGGGCTGGTGGAAGCCTCGCACGGAACGATCGGGTCGCCGGTGGACAATCTGCTGACGTATTGCTACCGGTACGATCCGGCACTGAATCGGCATAGCCTGGTGATTTCGCGAATCGTGCAGGCTGGATGTCTGCTGACGGTGCTGCTGCTGGGGTCGTACATGATCATGAGCTTTCGGCGCGATGCGCTGGAGGCGCGGCTGAATCGGGTCACGGGGAACGAAGGACGGACCAACACTGTGGTGAACGGATAAAGGACGACGATGCAGCATTTCATCAGTCCGGTACTTTGGCAGTTTCTGGTTAAGTGGCTTACGCACTTTGCGCTCTTCCCGCCGGAAGCGTCGAGCATTGCGCCGTACGCGGACGGGCTGTATTTCTTCCTGATCTTCATTTCGCTTATCGGGGTGGGCGCAGTTGCGTTTCTGGTGATTTTCTTCTCGATCCGGTACCGGCAGAGCCGTCATCCGGTGGCGGTGCAGATCGAAGGGTCGACGCTTCTGGAAGCGACCTGGACCATCATTCCGCTGATTCTCTTCATGATCGTGTTTGTCTGGGGCGCGCTGCTGTACTTCCGCATCTACAGCCCGCCGCCGAATGCGATGAACGTTTATGTAGTCGGCAAGCAATGGATGTGGAAGGTCGAGCATCCGGGCGGGCAGCACGAAATCAATGCGCTGCATATTCCCATTAACGAGCCCATTCAGCTCACACTGATTTCACAGGACGTATTTCACAGCTTTTCCGTCCCCGCATTCCGCGTGAAACGCGAAGCGATTCCAGGCCGCTACACCACGGTATGGTTCGAGGCGACCAGGCCGGGCGTTTACCACCTGTTCTGCACGCAATATTGCGGGACGCTGCACTCCCAGATGATCGGCTGGGTGTATGCCATGAAGCCGGACGACTACCAGGCATGGGCGGCGGGGTCCACCAGCGGGCATTCGCTGGCGCAGAATGGCGAGCGTCTGTTTGCCAGTCTCGGGTGCAACTCGTGCCACAACAGCACGCCCAATGCGCACGGGCCGAACCTGGCGAATGTCTACGGATCGCACGTGCAACTGGCGAACGGCCAGTTCACCACGGTGGATGATGCTTTTCTCCGGGACACAATTCTGAACCCGACGCTGCACCAGGTTGCCGGGTATGCGCCCATTATGCCGACCTATCAGGGGCAGGTAAGCGAGGACGGCCTGATCGACCTGGTGGAGTACATCAAGGGGCTCAATTCGAATTACCGGATCGACCAGACCATTGACAACAGCGCAGGCCAGCCCGTGCAGACGGGCGCGACGCCGGGAGGGACAAGCGCTCCCCCGCTGGCGCCAGGGACGGTGAAGCCATGAGCACAAGCGTATCTCTGCCCGACCAGTCGACGGCCAGACTGCCGAAGGTCTCGTACCTGAACAAAGAGTACGGGCTGAAGAGCTGGCTGCTGACGAAAGACCATAAGCGCATCGCGATCATGTACCTTCTCGGTACGACGTTCTTTTTCTGCATCGGCGGCGCGATGGCGGCACTGATTCGGCTGCAACTGCTGACGCCGTACGGCGATCTGCTGGCAGCAGACACCTATAACAAGGTATTTTCGGCGCACGGGCTGATCATGGTGTTCTTCTTCCTGGTGCCGGTGGCTCCCGCGGTCTTGGGGAACTTCCTGATTCCCCTCATGATCGGCGCACGCGACGTCGCTTTCCCGAGGATCAATCTCTTTAGCTGGTACCTTTTCATGACCGGCGGCTGTATCGAAGTGTGCATGCTGGTCTTCGGCGGAGTGGACACAGGCTGGACCTTCACCACCCCACTCAGCACCCACTTCCTCAATACCCAGGTCGTGGCAGCTGCGATGGGGATCTTCGTTGCCGGATTTTCGTCGATTCTGACCGGCCTCAATTTTATTGTGACGATCCACCGCATGCGCGCGCCGGGGATGACCTGGTTCCGGCTGCCGCTGTTCATCTGGTCGTATTACGCCACCTCCGTCATTTTTGTGCTCGCCACCCCGGTAATTGCGATTGCGCTGGCGCTGGTTATGCTGGAGCGGGTGATCGGCATCGGGGTCTTCGACCCCAGGATGGGCGGCGATCCGCTGCTGTTCCAGCATTTGTTCTGGTTCTATTCCCACCCGGCCGTATACGTGATGATTCTGCCGGGCATGGGCATCATCTCCGAAGTTGTCGCGTGTTTCTGCAGAAAGCGTGTCTTCGGGTACACTGCGGTCGCATTTTCCTCTGTTGCCATCGGAGTGTTCAGCTTCTTCGTCTGGGCGCACCACATGTTCATCATGGGCATCTCGAACTACTCGGCCCTGGTATTCTCGCTGATGACCATGCTGGTGGCCGTCCCCTCAGCGATCAAGATCTTCAACTGGTCGGCAACGATGTACAAGGGGTCGATTTCCTTCGACACGCCCATGCTCTACACACTCGGTTTCATTGGGCTGTTCACCATTGGAGGGCTGACGGGAGTATTTCTTGCCTCTCTGGGGATGGATATTCACCTGACTGAAACCTACTTCGTGGTCGCCCATTTCCATTACGTCATGGTGGGAGGCATGGTCAGTGCTCTGATGGCGGGGCTGCATTTCTGGTGGCCGAAAATCACTGGGAGGATGTATCCGGAATCCCTTGGGCGGGTCGCCGCCATTATCCTGTTTATGGGGTTCAATCTCACCTTCTTCCCGCAGTTCATTCTCGGTTATCTCGGTATGCCGCGGCGCTACTGGGCGTACCCTCCCGAATTTCAGGCCCTGAATGTGCTGTCCAGCGCGGGAGCCACTGTTCTGGCCATTGGGTATCTGCTGCCGATCTGCTATTTCATCTGGTCGCTGAAATACGGCAAGATTGCCGGATCAAATCCGTGGCAGGCGGCCGGGCTGGAGTGGCAGGTCCAGTCGCCGCCGCTGACCGAGAATTTCGAGCAGACGCCGATCGTCACGCACGAGGCCTACGACTACGAGTGGCTGGCAAACCAGACCAGGAACGAGGTACCGACCGTTGGATAGCCACACCATCGCCGCCCAGACCGCCGAGACTGCGCAGCTTGAGCACGAGCATCCGTCGTTCCTGCACCATCATTTCGAGAACCTCGCCCAGCAGCGGGAGGCATCCACGTTCGGCATGTGGCTGTTCCTGCTGACAGAGATCATGTTCTTCGGCGGCATGTTCTGCGCCTATTTGATTTTCCGGAACTGGTATTATTCGGCGTTTGTAGCAGGCAGCCACACGCTGCACATCTGGGCCGGCACACTGAATACCACAGTGCTGATCATCTCCAGTTTCACGATGGCCATGGCGGTCCATGCCGCGGAGGTGCGGCACCGCGTGCCGCTGCTGCGCTGGATGATGGTAACTATCCTCCTGGGCGTGGGATTCCTGTGCATCAAGGGTTATGAGTGGCATGACGAGTGGGTGAACCATCACGTGCCGGGGCTGAATTTCAGCATCGAGGAGTTCACTCACGTGAATCCTGCGTATCCGGGCGACAAGCCTCTGGCTCCGGATATGGCGGAGCGAACGCAGATTTACTATTCGCTTTACTTCCTGATGACCGGCATGCACGCGCTGCACATGATCATCGGCGTCAGCATACTGACGATCCTGCTGATCAAGGCACGGGGCGGGGCATTTACCAACGGACATATCGCTCCGGTGGAAAATTTCGGACTGTACTGGCATTTTGTGGACATTGTCTGGATATTCCTGTTCCCGCTTTTGTATCTGATCAGTCGACATCAATGAGATAGTTCCCAGTTGGAAATTGCTGGTTTTTAGTTTCAGGAGCCGGGGAATGGAACAGCATCAGCACGAGCATCACCATCATCTTCCGCATCTGGAGATCGGACCATCGGAGCCCACCCACACGCCACTCCGGATCGTCAGCCCGAAAACTTATCTCATAATCGGCGTGATCCTGCTGTGCCTGACTGCGGCGACGACAGCAATCTCGTACGTCGAGCTGGGGGTCTTCAATGCCGTCGTGGCGATAGCGATCGCCGTGCTGAAGGCGTCGCTGGTGGTGCTGTTCTTCATGCACATCAAGTACAGCTCGAAGCTGATGAAGCTGACCGTGTGCTCGGGACTGTTCACGTTCCTGGTGCTGATCACCCTGACGATGTCCGACTACGTCAGCCGGGCGTGGGGACGCTGGTAGAGCGGCCGCACTGCGCTGTCCGCCAGCGGTCTGTGGTGAGGGTCGCAATCTGGCCAGGAGCTTTCCTTCCGGGGCTGACGCTCAACTAATTTTCGTGACCTTACAGCTACGGCTATAAACTCCTCCCCTTCAGGACGAGGCTCTCACCGCAGCGGGGCATTAGGCGCGGGAAGCTGGTCCACGCGCGGGTCGGCTTCGCGAGCAGCCACGGTCTGGATGATCGGAGGGGTTTCGCGGACGGGCGCCAGATGGCGAGTCTCCTGGTAGGTGTAACGGATGCGGTGGATGACAGTGATTGTGGAGATGACAGCGAGAACCCAGAGGACAGGAGCCATGACGTCCCAGCGCTCGAAGAGGGCACCGAGAATGATGAGCACGACGCGCTCCGGGCGCTCCATGAATCCAACCTTGCACTTGCCGATGAGGGCTTCCGCGCGGGCGCGTGTATAGCTGACCATCAGCGAGGTGACCATGACGAAGGCAGCAAGATCGACGTAGAACAGGCGGTTGCCGCGAGCGTAGAAGACAAGCAGACCGAAGAAGAGGACGACGTCGGAGTAGCGGTCGATGACCGAATCGAAGAAGGCGCCAAAGACGGTGACCTGCTGGGTTTGGCGGGCGACACGGCCGTCGACCATATCGAAGATGCCGGCACCGATGATGACGAGGCCGGCGAAGAAGAACATGCGAACGTAGTTGTGGGAGTTGGCGAAGCCGAAAAGGATGGCGGCGGCCGTGTTGATGAGCAAGCCAATGAAGGTCAGTGCGTTGGGCGAAATGCGAGTGAGAGAGAGGCCGTTGACAATGGCCTGGAGCAGCACACCGCAGGCGCGTCCGAAGGCGCTGGTCCAGGTGGTCGGCGTGTGCTGATCGCGGCCCATTGCGGGGTTACTTTCCGGCTTCGGCTTCCTCTTCGTCGTGGATGGTGGACAGCCTGAGGATCTCGAGATCGCGCTTGCCGTTGGGCGTGACGACTGTGGCCATATCGCCCACCTGCTTGCCTACGATGGCCTTGCCGATGGGTGACGTGGTGGAGATGAGGCCCTTGCTCACGTCGGACTCCTCGCTGGTCACGAGCTTGTACTCGATTTTCTCATCCTTGGCGGTGTCGTACACGAGCACGGTTGAGCCGAAGGCGGCGCGGTCGCGGGGGATGTTAGCGAGATTGACGAGAGCGAGTTCGGCCATGCGCTTCTTGAGCTGGCCAAGGCGAGCGTTGACGAAATCCTGGCGCTGGCGTGCCATATGGTACTCGGCATTCTCGCTGAGGTCGCCCATGGCGGCCGCCTTTTTGATCTCGGCCGGTAACTCATGAGCTAGTTCGTGCTCGAGGTGCCGGATTTCTTCCTGAATCTTCTTTTTGATGTGTTCGGGCATCATGCAATCCGTGGGCGCTGGTTCCGTTCCTGACAGCGCGCGGAAGCAAAATCACGCTGACGCTCGAGCCGGAAGCTGACCGGCGCGACGGAGGGAACGGATCACCGTGAAAATGGGAACCCTGGCGATAGAGGCCGAGGCACAGCCTCTTTTCCGATTATACGACGGCGCCACCGGAGCGGCGGGCGTCGAGGAAACTCTGCAAAATCAACACGGCAGCCACCTGGTCGACCACCTCGCGGTGGCTGGCACGAGCCCGGCCAGCGGCGTCGAGATGGCGGTGGGCCTCGGCTGAAGTGAGGCGCTCGTCCCAGAGGTGCACGGGGAGAGAGAAGGTTTCGCGTAGGGTATCGGCAAACGCCTGAGTTTTGGCGGCCTGCGGGCTCAGATCGCCGGAGAGGTGCAGGGGATTACCGAGAACGATGGCGGAGCAGTCGAATTTGCGCAGCAGACGGCCGAGGGACTTGAGATCTTGGCGGAGGTTTTTACGGGCGAGGGTAAGTACCGGCTGAGCGGTGAGGCCCATTTCGTCGGAGACGGCGAT
>JASHRH010000106.1 GCA_030037475.1 Acidobacteriaceae bacterium | reverse complement strand
GACTTCCTGCTCGATGGCGCCGCGCTCCTGATCCCATTGCGCCTGGGAGTCCTCGATGCCGGCGAAACAATTGGCCTGGGCATGGAGGGCGACATCCACATCGGCGGCGGGAACGGTTGCGAAGAATTGTGTGATGTTCTGCTGGGTATCGGCGTCGTCATCGCCGCCGAGCAGGGCATAAATGGCAGCGGTCTGGTCGGCGGTCATGTCTTTGCAGCCGCGGAAAGCCATGTGCTCCTGGGCGTGGGCCATACCGGGAAAACCATCCGGCGTCTCGTTCCCTCCCGCGAGGACGTTGGCCTCGACCGTAACAACGGGGGCGAGGGTATTGCGGAGGATGACGACCTTCATGCCATTGGGCAGCGTGGCGCGGACGGGCTGGGCGTCGGGCTGGGCGGACGCGATGGCGGCAAGGCAGAACAACGCGAGAAAAGGCAGAATCCGCTGTTTCAAGGCAATCCTCCGGGGGGAAGCTCCCTGTTGGGATGGTAATGGAAGCGGGAGGCGGCAGCCGGAGGGAGCGAATTCGCGTGCGAGCCTCGAGGCTAGGGCGCCAGCGGCGAGTTACTTCACAGCGGCCGTGCAGATGGCGCGCGCGATTTCCGCGATGACGCGCTGGCGGACGGCGTAGGGCGCGGTGGAATCGGTGATGAGGACAGCGATGGCGAGCCGGCGGCTATTGGGCAGCGTGATGAGGCCGACGTCGTTGGTGACGTTCATGGTGGTGCGGTCCTGGCCGGCGGTCCCGGTTTTGCCGGCGATGACAGTTCCAGGCGGCAGCAGGGCGCCGAGGCGCTGATCGCCGGTATGCGAGGCGGCCATCCAGCCCAGCAGAAGGCGCGTGTGCGCGGGCGTGAGCGGCGAAGGGCCAGCGAGGCGGAGCAGCAGGCCAACGAGCGCGCGAGCCGTTGCGACGTTGCGGGACAGGAGCTGGAGGTTGCGGTCCTGATCGCCTTCGTAGTCGCGGATATGGATGCCGTAGAGGACAAGGCTTCCCATGTATTGCTCGGCGGCCGATGGTCCACCGATGGCGCGGAGCAACACGTCAGAGGCAACGTTGTCGCTGTCAGCGATGGAGCGGCGAAGGAGATCCTCGACCGTCTCGTCAACGGCGCCGTGAGGGTGCTGATCGCGCAGGGGGCTGTAACCGGTGGGAGCGATGAGCGCAGAGGGGACGAAGTGGAGCGTCTGCGAGAGGGAGAGACGGCCGATTTCGACGTTGTGGAGGACAGCGACGGCAATGGGCAGCTTGTAGACCGACATCATGGGGAGCAGCTCGGAGGGATCGAGGCTGCAGTAGAGGGCCTTGCCAGGCAAGGCACAGGAGACAGCAACGCGTCCGTGGGCCTGGGCGGCGATGCGGACGATCTCGCTGTGCAGCGGGCTCTGCGTCCGGGTCTGAGCAGGAAGCGTGAGCGGCAATACGACGAGCAGAACGATTGAGAAGCAGCGGCAGGCGGACATGCGAGGAAATTGTAAAGGACACGAGCCGGGCCGGTCGTGCGAGGATACAGCCGAAGGCGGGTTGCCTGCATCCAACCGGATACCCTGCACGGCGACTGGCCCATCTCGGCTCGGATTGCGCCCGCTTCTCAGCCGGAGCGGGTGAGGCCAGAGCGCGAAGCAACTTCGCCCTGCAGATGCATCATGCGCGGCGGCCACGCGCCGAATTTTCCTGACTCCCGGTTCATATTGTGATTCGACAGACGGCCAATTCCGTTCCGGAAGAGCGAGCGGCCAGCCGCCGGCGGCGCATCACGAGCGCGGTGGGCACGGCGCTGGTGGGCAAAGGAAGCATATTCCTGGTGAACGCGATCAGCGTGCCGATTATGGTGCGGTACCTGGGCGCGGTGGAATACGGGCTGTGGGCGACGATCAGCACGACCATCGCGATGCTGGTGTACCTGGACATCGGGATCGCGAGCACGCTGACGAATCTGATCTCGGAGTCGTACGCGCACGACGATCGGGAAGCGGCGGGGCGGTATTTCTCGACGGCGTTCTGGATGACCTCAGGCGTGGCGCTGGCGCTCGGGCTGGCGGGATGGCTGCTGTGGCCGCATATCGATTTCGCGTATCTGCTGGATATCCGCGACCCGGCGCTGGTGGCGGAAGCGTCCCATGCAGTGATGGCGGCGGGAGTCCTGTTCCTGTGCGGACTGCCGGCGGGACTGGCGGCGCGGGCGCTGGCCGGCTACCAGGAGCTGCATCTGGCGAATCTGTTTTCCGCCGGCGGGAACATGCTGGCGCTGGGCGCGATTGTGCTGGCGGTGATGCTGCATGGATCGCTGGCCCTGCTGGTGGGCGTCTACGCGGGAGCGATCCTGCTGGGCAGCGTGGCCTGCCTGCTGTGGGTGTGCGTGGCGGCGAAGCCGTGGCTGAGACCGTGGCCGCGGCGGGTGGAGTTGCGCCTGACGGGACGGATCTTCTCGTCGGGAGGACAGTTTTTTGTCATCCAGATTGCCGGGCTGGTGGTGTTCAACAGCGACAACCTGGTGATCGCGCATTTCCTGAGCCCCGGGCAGGTGACGCCGTACAACGTGACGTGGAAGCTGGCGAATTACATGACGGCGGGACAGTTGCTGCTGGCGCCGGCAATGTGGCCGGCGTACTCGGAAGCGTGGGCGCGCGGCGACCTGCAGTGGATACGAAAGGCGTACGGCCGGCTGCGGCGGTTCACGGCGGTCACGCTCGCGGCGTCGGCGGCGGTGCTGGGGCTGTTTGGGCAGTGGCTGATCCGGATATGGGCAGGATCCGCGGCGGCGCCGCCGGAGAGCCTGGCGTGGCTGATGTGCGCATGGATGGCGCTGCTTGCCGTTACCACCAATCAGGCCTGCCTGATGGCAGCGACCGGCCGGGTGAAGCGGCAGGCGATCTCCTCCGCGGTGGCAGCCGCTGCGAATCTGGCGCTGACGCTCTGCTGGGTGCGAAGCCTGGGGCTCATCGGCGTCCTGCTGGGAACGGTGGTGTCGTATGTGGTGTTCATTGTGGGGGTGCAGATGTGGGAGGTTCACCGGATTCTGCATCCAGTGAAGAACGAGGAGCGCGAGACGGGCCGGGCACTGCCAGGCCCGCCGGCCTTTCCGCAGACGGACGGGAGCACGCAATGAAGGCGAACCCGGAGCACGAAGCCCGGACAGGGAGCCGGTGGATGAGCGCGAGGAATTAAAGGTGCCGAAGAACGTTTCCCCAATCCCGCAAAACAAGCCTGCAACTCCGAGCGACCTGTCGGGGGTGGTGGAGATCGGGGCGGCTCTGGCGATCATCAGCCTTGCGGCGTTTCTGGTGCTGGTGGGAGCGATGCCGGAGCGCGCGTGCGTGTGGCTGGCGGCGGCCATGCTGATGGCGCTGGTGTGGCTCTCGTGGAAGCGCTTCGACGGCGGACGGCATCCATGCTTCCTGTTTATGGGAATGCTGCTGGTATTTCAGGGCGGACGTCTGGTGGCTTCGCTGACGGGCATCGCGAAGCATCCGATGGACATTGTGGTGGCGACGACAGCGCCGATCCAGGTCAGCAGGAGCATCGCGGAGGCAACTCTGCTGATCGTGGTGCTGTCGGGGATCCTGGTCTACGCACCGTGCCGGCTGGGGTACCGGCCGGCGCTCTTCCGCGCAGGGACGGAGGTGCGCTGGCTGCCCGCGCTCTACGCCCTCATCCTGCTGACGTTTCCATTCGCCTTCTGCAAGAACTGGCTGTATTTCTCCTTCATTCGGGCGCATGGCGGCTATCTCGCGGTCTACACGGACAATGCGGCGATTCTGGCCAGTGCAGGAACTCTGGTGCGGGCTGTGGCGCTGGTGAGCAGTACGGCCCTGCTGACGGCCTACGTTTTCGAGCGCAGACCGAAGCGGATTGCGCTGCTGCTGGCGCTGTACTTCGCGGTATCCACGCTGGACCTGCTGATCGGGTTTCGCGGGAAATTTTTCGCCGAGCTGCTGGGGCTGTGGTATCTGCACAAGCTGAAGACGGGGAAGCGCTTCAACCTGACGGCGCTGGCCCTGGCGGCGGCGGCGATCAGCCTGGTCGCGGTCGCGGTGGCAGCGATCCGGCAGGAGCAGAGCATCCAGCTATTGAGCCCGCTCGGATTTCTGGCGCAACAGGGGGTGTCGCTGAACGTGACGGAAATGGCGATCGCGCTGCATCACACCTTTGCTCCCTATGGGCTCCGCTACCTGTGGGGCGGATTCATTTACAGCATCGTTCGACCGCCGCTGACACCGCAGCATCAACTGTGGACGACGGAGCTGACGCTGTATCTGAATCCGGTGGCGCAGGAGCTTGGCTTCGGCACAGCATCGACGTATTTGGCGGAGCTGTACCTGGCGGGAGGCACCGCTGCGGTTGTGCTCGGGTCCCTCGCGGTGGGATGGACGCTGCACGGCGTGCACCAGGCGAGCCGGCGGGCCTGGGGCGCGGTGCTGCTGGCGTTTGTTTTGCCGTCGCTGATCTATTTGCCACGGCTGGAGATGCTGGGGCCACTGGCGGCGCTGGTGAAGGCCTCGGCGAGCCTGCTGGCGATCGCCGTGTTCGTGGCGTGCTTTGAGGCGGCGCGCGGGATGCTGCGCAGGGCCGCCGGTTTCCATCGGCCGCAATGGCCGGCAGCCGAGGGATGAAAGGGGTGCGATGGGCAGTCCGGGCGTCGAATCGCGCATGAGCGCGGGGGCTGAGGCCAGGGCGCAGCCGGAACGGACGCGTGCCGATTCGCGCCCGGCGAGGCCCTGTAGATTCCTGCTCTTCAATTTTTTCGCCAGCGTCTACGACCGCGGAATTCCGATGTACGTGCAGAATCTGCGGACGGCGCTGGAGCGGCAGGGGGTGGTGTGCCGGGAGTTCCGCTGCCCGATGCTGCTGCTGCGGCTTCCGAAACAACTGCTGAACGTCGCTTTTGTGCTGTGCGAACAGTTCGTGATTCCGGTGCTGGCGATGGGCTGCGACCGGGTTCTGTATCCGTGCAACTCGGTTTCGGTGGCAGATTCGATCACCGGGCGCGCGGTGCTGGTGGTCCACGACTTCATCTCGGCTTCCCGACATCGGCGATCATTGCTGGGGGGATACATCCGGCTCACCCAGCACATCCACGCATGGCTGGCGCGGGACGTGGCGTATATCTCGCGCAGCACGGAGCGAACGGGGCGACGGCTGAAGCGGTTTCCGCGGTCGCGAACGTATCTGCTGCCGAATTCGTTTTTCGGCTTTGTGAGCAGCCTGCGGACAGATCCCGTGCCGCGCGGCGAATCGGTTCTGCTGTGCGCGGGGTGGGGAGAGAACAAGGATCTGAGCGGGGCGCTGGAGCTGTATCGGCAATCCGGCTTGTGCAGCCAAAGGGCTCTGCGGATTCTGGGTCTTGCAGGGCGCCAGGAAATCGTGGATGCGTTTCTGGGAAAGTACCCGGAACTGCGTGCGCGCATCACGGTGCTGCCGCGGCTGGAGCCAGGCGAGGTGGGCGAGGCTTACCGGACAGCAGCGTGGGTGTGGGTTCACTCGAAGAAGGAGGGCTATGGGCGGCCGATCGCGGAGGCGAGGCTGTGCGGCTGCCGGGTCGTGGCTTCAAATATTCCGCCGTTTCGGGAACAACGGGACGAGCGGACGTTCTTCTATTCCGGGCGGAGAGAGTTTGAGGAAGCGTGGGCGCGCTGCGAGCGCACGCCAACGGCGCCGGCGCCGGAAGAACAGCGCGAGCCGAGAGAGCACCAGATGCTCGCAACCGAGTTGAGACGCTACCTTCGCGCGAATGATTTCCGGCATCTGAACGAGGCACGATGAAGCGACGCCTGCTGGTTCTGACGCCGCGCTGGCCGTATCCGCCGATCGGAGGCGATCGGCTGCGCATTTATCAGATCTGCCGACATCTTGCGGCTGAGTTTGAGTTATCGCTGCTGAGCCTGTGCGAGCGCGAAGAAGAGATGGAGAGCCGGGTTCCGGCGGACGGGATTTTCGCGCGGGTGGAGCGCGTGTTCCATCCCCCGTGGAGACGCGCCTGGGGTATGGCGGTTGCGCTGCCTGGAGATCTGCCCATGCAGGCGGGCTACTACCGGAACAGCGCCCTGGCACGGCGGCTGCGCGCGCTGGCGCCGGAACACGACGCGCTGCTGGCACACCTGGTGCGCATGGCGCCGTACATTCTGGAGTACCGCATGCCGCGGATCGTGGAGATGACGGACGCGATCTCGCTTTCGTACACGCGAACCGCCGAGCACGCACGGGGCGCGCGGCGACTGGCGTGGCGCGCCGAGGCCAGCCGACTCCAGCGGTACGAGCGGCGGGTGATCCGGGCGTGCGACCAGACGGTGCTGGTTTCCGGCGTGGATCGCGACTGGCTGGAGCTCGGCGTGGAACAGCACAAGGTGCTGGTCTGCGGGAACGGCGTGAACACGCAGGCGCTGCCGTTCGACTACGCGCCCGATGGGCGAACGATTGTGTTCATCGGGAACAACGTCGCGCAACACAACGCGGACGCGATTCTGTGGTTCGCGCGGGAAGCTCTGCCGGCGATTCGGGCCCGGCTGCCGCGGACGACGTTCCACGTCATCGGAGAGATTCGGCCGGAGCTGGCGGAGCGGCTGCGGCGGATGGGCGTAACCGCCACCGGTCGAGTGGCCGATATGCGCGAGGCGACACGGCACGCCGCAGTGGGCGTATGCCCGCTGCGCTTTGGCGCGGGCATCCAGAATAAGCTGCTGGAATACATGGCGCTGGGAATTCCGGCGGTGACTTCGCCGATCGGGCTGGAGGGACTGGGCGCCGTGCCGGGGAAACACCTGCTGCTTGCTGCGACCCTGCGCGAATGGGCGGAGCAGGTGACCGCGCTGCTGGAACAGCCATCGATGGGCCGGGGATACGCCTGCGCGGCGAG
>JASHRH010000105.1 GCA_030037475.1 Acidobacteriaceae bacterium | reverse complement strand
GCCACATGTCCGCAGCGGATGCCAAGTTGCGCCATGGCTCCGGCCACGATTTCCAGCTTTTCCGGCGCATAGACGCCCATCAACTGTGCGGGCGCGCCTGCTGGATTGGTGAGCGGACCAGCCAGGTTGAAAATAGTGCGGAAGCCGAGGGCTCGACGAATGGGCTGAACGCGCTTCATGGCCGGATGCAGCGCGGGTGCATAGAGGAAAGTGAATCCGGTGGCGCGCAGGCAGGTGGCCGACTGCTCGGCTGTCAGCGCGACAGGAATGCCCATGGCCTCCAGCACATCGGCCGAGCCGCATTTCGAAGTCACACCCCGATTGCCGTGTTTGGCGACCTTCGCGCCGGCCGCCGCCGCCAAGAGCGCCGCGCCCGTGGAGATATTGAACGTGCCCCGGCCATCGCCGCCGGTGCCGCAAGTATCGACAAGAGCGGAGCGCTCCGCGTCGGTTAGCGGAATGGGAATGGAAAATTCACGCATGGTCTCGGCGAAGCCGGTGAGTTCGTCGACGGTTTCGCCCCGAGCGGCCATCGTCGTGAGCATCGCGGCGATCTCGATGTCACTGGCGGGATCGGGCTCGCTGCGCAGGATCGCTTCCAGAGCCACACGGGCCTGCATCCGCGAGAGCGCGCGGCGCTCCTCGACGATGTGCCTGAGCAGCGGACGGAGTTCGGGCATGAGATTGCTCCCATGCTATCCGACCGGTGGCTTTGCCGAGAAACAGAATTCCGCTCAGGAAAGTTTCGCATCAAGCGTAGTTTGCCCCTGGTCGAAGACCTTCGATACACTGGAAATTCGGCCTTTCAGACGTTTTCGGACTGCATGTGCAGTCCATGGAAATTGGTTGGGGGGCTTCGTGTTCTGAAAAGGCGAAGGATTCTGCTGAAGATCTACAAGAAATTTCTGCTGAAAATCTCCTATGAAAATTCACGAATATCAGGCGAAGGACATTCTGGCGAAGTATGGCGTCGCGATCCCGCGCGGAGAAGTGGCGAATACGCTGGATGAGGCGCTGGAGGTCGCGAAGCGCCTGTTCAGCGGCGGCGCAAAGGGCGTGGTGGTGAAGGCGCAAATCCACGCCGGAGGCCGCGGCAAGGGCGGGGGCGTGAAAGTGGCCAAGACCCTGGAAGAAGCCGAGCAGTACGCGAAGCAAATTCTGGGCATGCAACTGGTCACGCACCAGACCGGTCCGCAGGGCCAGAAGGTGCAGCGGCTGCTGATCGAGGAGACCGCGGCGGCGATCGATCGCGAGCTGTACCTGGGCATTGTGCTGGACCGCGCAGCGGCGAAACTGGTGTTCATGGCCTCGCAGGCCGGCGGCATGGAGATCGAGGAGGTCGCGGCGAAAGATCCCAGGGCCATTCACAAGGCCTATATCGACCCGGCAGTAGGCTTTCAGCCCTATCAGGCGCGGGAGCTGGCCTTTGCGCTGGGACTGAAACCGACGCAGATCGGTGAGGCCGTGCAGTTCATGACCGGGCTCTATCGCGCGTATATCGAGACCGACGCTTCGCTGATGGAGATCAATCCCTTCATCACGACGAAGGACGACAAGCTTTATGCCCTGGACTGCAAGATCAACTTCGACGATAACGCGATGTTCCGTCACAAGGACCTGAAAGAGCTGCGCGATGTGGCGGAGGAGGATCCGCTGGAAGTCGAAGCGTCGAAATACGCGCTGAACTACATCAAGCTGGACGGCAATATCGCCTGCATGGTAAACGGCGCCGGGCTGGCCATGGCAACGATGGACATTATTCAGTACGCGGGCGGGATGCCGGCGAACTTCCTGGATGTCGGTGGCGGCGCCAATCAGCAGCAGATCGAGCACGCCTTCGAGATCCTGCTGTCGGACAGGAACGTGCAGGCGGTGTTCATCAACATCTTCGGCGGCATTCTGCGCGTGGACACGCTGGCGACCGGCGTGGTGGAAGCAGCCAGGAAACTAAAGGTAAAAGTGCCCGTGGTGCTGCGGCTGGAAGGGACGAATGTCGAAGAGGGACGGAAGATCCTGCAGGAATCCGGACTGAAGTTCGTTGTGGGCAACACCATGCAGGACGCGGCGCAGAAAGTTGTTGCAGCGGCGAAGGGGGTTGCGTAGAGATGGCTGTTTTAGTCGACAAAAATACTCGCCTGATCGTGCAGGGCATCACCGGGCGCGAGGGAACCTTCCATGCGAAGGGCTGCGCCGAGTACGGGACGAACGTGGTGGGCGGCGTTACGCCGGGCAAAGGCGGAACGACCCACGAAGGCTGGCCGATATTCGACACGGTGCACGAGGCAGTGGAGAAGACAGGCGCCAATGTCACGGTGATCTTTGTGCCGCCGCCGTTTGCCGCCGATGCCATTCTGGAAGCCAATGCCGCCGAGCTGCCGCTGATCATCTGCATCACCGAGGGCATTCCGGTCAACGACATGGTGAGGGTCTGGAGCGTACTGAAAAATTCCAGCTCACGGCTCATCGGGCCGAATTGCCCAGGAGTGATCTCGCCGGGCAAGGCGAAGGTTGGCATTATGCCGGGGCGCATTCACAAGGAAGGATCCATCGGCATCGTGTCGCGCTCGGGCACGCTGACGTACGAGGCGGTGTATCAACTCACGCAGCGCGGCATCGGGCAGTCGACGGCGATCGGCATTGGCGGCGATCCTGTCATCGGCACGACGCACGTGGACGCGCTGAAGATGCTCAATGAAGATCCAGAGACTGAAGCGATCATTCTGATCGGCGAAATCGGCGGAACGGCGGAAGAGGCGGCCGCGGCCTATGTGAAGCAGCATGTGAAGAAGCCCGTCGTAGGCTTCATCGCCGGACAGACCGCGCCTCCCGGACGCCGCATGGGCCACGCCGGGGCGATCATCTCCGGCGGTCAGGGAACGGCGGCCGAAAAGATGAAGGCGCTGAAGGCAGCGGGCATTCACGTGGTGGAGAGCCCGGCCGCCATCGGCGAGACGGTGGCGCGGGTGATCGGGAAAGCATAAAGGCAGCTCTTAGCTATCAGCTATCGGCTTTTAGCCGGTGCTTTTGGCT
>JASHRH010000011.1 GCA_030037475.1 Acidobacteriaceae bacterium | reverse complement strand
GCGGCTTGCGTCTTGCCCAGGCTGGTGTAGAGCGCGCGGTCGGCTTGGGCCTGCTGGATCGCAGTGGACTCGGCGGTGAACTGCTTTTCCTGCTCGGCGTATGCCGCCGCCTCTTCGTAGCTCTGCGCCTCAAGCTCGGCGCCCTGCGCCTTGTCCTCGGCGCCGAAGCCCGCAAAAATGTCGCTCACGCCAGCGCCGATATTATTGAAAATAGAGGACATAATGTTCACTCCGGAAGCAATGACGCCGTTGCGGCCAGCCGCGCCATCTGGGTGGCGCAAGCGTGCTCGGCTTCCTGCAGCCAGCGAGCAGTGAGAAAGTCGTTCATCGCCTGCTCGTATTGCTTCATCTCGTAGCTATTGAGCGCGTCGGCGACAGCTCGGGCTTCTTCCTTAAAACCATCGAAAACGAGTTGCTTGGGCGAGTGAATTTCGTACGTAACCCAATGCACGCCGTCGACGGAGGGCGCCGCCACGTAGAAGTCCATCCCATACGAGGCACGGAATTTGGCGAGTTCGTCGGCGGCGCTCATCTCAAATCCCCGTTCCGAGAAGCGCCTTCCCGAAGTTTGATCGCTTTGAGCAATGAGGGATTGAGTGTGACGAGGTGCCAGAACACGCGCGGGCTCGTCAGCACCTCGAAACCCGCCATCGACGCTTTGTCGCCGGCATCAAGCGACCGCGCTTCTTTGAAGATGGCGTACTCGGTGTCACCCATTGGTTCGATGGTCGCCAACATCTCGGGCGTGAAATTTTGATCGGTAAGTCCGTTTATTTTCTTGAGTAACAGCAATTGGTCCGCGGACTTGTGGTTCTCCAGGCCGCGCTTGGCCAATGCGACTGCGATGAAAATAAACCGGTAGCCCGACGGCATGTGGATGACGAGCAACTCGTCGGCGCTCAAGGAATCCAGCCATGCGGCGTGCCCCTCGGGAGTGTACGGCTCGGGCGCATTATTCATCCCTTCGCCTCCTCGAGGACCTTGAAGTCGCCGTCGATCACCGGCGCTTTCGGCGCAAGGCCGGCGCGGCGCATCAGCTCTTCAATTCGGTCCAGAACCTTTTGTGTCACCTCGATTGACGGCGGCCGGTGGTCCTCGACGCGCACGGTGTGCGTCGTCTCCAAAGGATCGACGCGATCGAGCACCATGGCTGTCGCACGGATGTGGTCCTTGTGTCTCGGATCTGCGATTGCGTCCCTCACGGCGCGCACTGCGTTCGGCGCCAGCGCGCGGATGTGAGCTTGGGCGTATTCTGCTGCCGCGGCCTGGATGCGCGGATCGTGCGCCAGGCGGCTGGCCATCACGCGGATGCTGTTGTCGCTACTGGTCGGGCTGCCGTATCCGGCACGGATCGCGGCGAACTTGAGCAGGCCGCGGCCTTCTTGCGGCGCATCGGGATCAAACATCGCGATGACGAACGCGCGCCGCTTCTCCGAAAGGGCGGCCATGGCCGGGCCCCATTCTGGAACGTCGTCGACCTGGTTGGCGTGGGTCAATTCGGAGCCCCCGGTTTCAGCTCGTCGAACTCACGACGTTGCGCTGCAGGAATAGGCTTCGCCAACCCACGGGCTTCCAGTTCGACGCGAAATCTGGGTTGATTGACCTGCGACGATGCAAACAACCTTTTGATCAGCCCCCGCGCCGCGTCGTCGCCCTCGGTGCCGCGAATGCGCACGACGTGCTCGGCAAGTTGAGCTTCTGTGGGCAACGCGCCATGACCGACTTCAATAGGTAAACCTTCGATAATTGGCGCTTGATCACCGAAGACCCGATCAACTGCCTTGCGCGGATTGGCCGGATCATGAGCCCGCGCGGGCGGCGTTAGATGATTGTGGATTCCTGGCGTCGTCGGGTTGGTCATAGCGCGCCCATCGCCTCGGCGGCCGCGGGGGTGACACCATCTGCCTTGAGGGAGGCCGCGTCGGCATCGAATTTGGCTGCGGCCGCAAGCTTCCTGCGCATCGCATCGGCGGCCGTCTGTTGGCCGTGGCGTTCCAGTTCATCGCAAAAGTTGAGCGCCTGTTGCGACGGCGTGGCAGCGTTGATTCCGGTTTCAAGCGGCTGGCCTGTGATTGGGTGCCGCTGCACATTTGCGCCGAACACCGTGCGGTCAATCGGCCGAATCGGATCAGCGGGATTGGGAATTTTCAACTCAGCCATTGGCGTGCGCCTCCGGGTCGGGGATTTCATCGCAGACATCGCGCACGAAGTGCGCTCGATCCCAATGACTGCGCGCTACCATGTCCCCCGAGAGGAGCTTCGTCCTAAAACTGGGATCACTTTTTGCCCGCTCGATGAACTGGCGCGCCGCGTGCTTCTGCGACGTCGTCGCTTCCCCGCGCTCGAACTCGGCCACCTCCTGCGGCGTCGACGGCGCCACACGATCGCGCCACGAAGCTTCAATCTGCAGCTCCTGGCGGATTTCGGTTTCGGTCATCCGGGCAATCACATCGTCCACGTTCTCCGGCGGCCGCAGGCTCGCGCCCGGCGTCATGCCCCGCTGGATCATGTAGAGGTCGCGAAGTTCTCCCTGTTTTTCTTCGTCGCCATCCAGCGCCGCCTTGACGTAGTCGGCATTGGCCGTGAGCTCATTACGGCGCGTTTGCGCCATTTGTGGCGACCAGGGCTGGCCATTCCACATGATAACGGGGGTCTGTTCGGTAGCTTCTGCTGTCTCCTCGGGCATCACGCGGGCTCCGTGGTTTGCTCGGCAACTGGGTCGTCGAGAGGCTCAGGCCTGAACCGACCGGCGAGGTGACGCGGCGCGGGGGCCTCGGGCTCCTCGAGCTCCGGCTCCTCCTCGGGCCCCGGTTCGGGCATGGGCGCGCCGCGTTCGCGAAGATCGGCAATCAATTCTGCATGCCGAGCCCGCTCGATCGCGGCGAAGTCGCCCGGTGTCACCAGCACGGGCTTGCCAGCGATAACCTCGACCCACTCGCGGCCGGTGTTGATGTCAGTGGGGCTGTTGCAAACCGCCTCTATAAGGTTGGCGAGCCCTTCGCGGTTGAGGGAAAAGCTCGTGAAAAAATGTGGGACGTTGGGCGGCCAATCGCGGAAGATCGCCGACGACACGTCGTCAAAATGCCGGACGGCTGCGCCGAGTGTCTTGATCACAAGTTCCACCCTTGCCGCAGCGTCGACGCGCTTGCTCAAAGCCGCCTCGATCTTGTCGACCCCCGCTGCATATTCGCGCTTACGCTGCTCGGCCTCTTCCTGCTTTTGACGCTCGGTCAGGATTACGAGGCGATCGCCCAAATCGCGGATGACCGCCTCCTGCTGGGCGATTGCGGCGCTGAGCTTCGGCAGCGCGTCAATGTCGTCACCCCCGAGAACCGCTTGGCGCTCGGCCCGCAGCGCGGCAAGCCGCTGCTGGGCGGCCTCCAAAGATGCTTGCGCCTGTTCAAGTTTCGTCATGGTGTTGCGCCGCATGATCCCCAGCTTCATCGCGCTGCCTCCACGGCGCAAGCTGGCGCCCGCCGCTGACGCTGCGCGCACGCTTGGTCGATAAGCCGACGTAAAAGATTGCTCACCGACCGCCCCTCCTCGTGCGCCCACTCCACGACCTCGTCCCGTGTCTCGGGCTCGAGCACCACCGTCAATTTTTCCGGCTTCATCATGTTATGTTCTTTCCATCTGCCGCGATGGTGCGGGCTTCCAATGTCATCCGCAACGCACCGGCTAAGGCTGCAAAGTTCGCAACGAGATTTTCGGATCAGGGCGCGTGGGCAACACTTTAGGTCGATTTTTCGGCGCGCGCCGATTTTTCCCCCACGCCGCCACCCACCCCGGTCTTTTGCGGCTCGCTCAATGAGGCCGCGACGCCACGCCCGCCGAGTGCGCGGCCGCAATGGGAGGGCCAACGCTGTTAACTGGCAACAGCGCTTCCCATGCGCTTCCCAGCACGGCATTACGGATATAAAATGCCGCTTTTGCGATGAAATACGCATGAAACCAGCAGTCTGCCGAGCAGAAGCTCCGTCAGATGCTCTCACGTGGCGTCACGGTGATGGCTCGCCGCCAAGTAAATACTCACATGCAGCCGATGAGGTCATTTCCTTCTCGTCCTTCAACTACGAAAACTCGACTTCGTAGTAGCTTCGTAGTGACTTCGTAGTCGTAGTTGGGCTCCCGACGGCAACTACGCTACGCTACGGCGCGCCTATAGGGCGCCCGTAGTCGTAGTTGCCGGGCCCCGCGAGTTACGCGCTAACGGCACGCCACACGAGGTCATCGCGTACACCGATAATCCCTTTAGCGTGGAGAGAAGTTCGTAGTTCGCCAAAACGGCCCCATGGGTTCTTGCCGGCGGGGTCGATGACGCGGCTGCGGAGAAGCTCCGTCTTCCATTGCTCGCTTGGCGCCCCTTTGATGCCCTGGGGTATCCCCCATTCAGTTGGGAGAAGTTGGCCGGCGGCCAGGACGGCCTCGTCCAGGGCCCTGAGGGCGAGCCGCTGCTTGTCGGAGAGCCGGCGTTCCGACTTCGGGGTTGCGGCCAGAACTTCGGGCGAGACGATATACGTGCCGAAGGAATCGCCGTCTTCGTCTCGGCCAAACTCGAACAGCTCGAGCCCAAAGCTGGTGAGGTCGCCTTCCGCCTGGTCGTTGGCCTTTCTGATCGTGGCGGTTTTGATCGTGTCACCGGCTATCTGAACTTGGAGGTCCACA
>JASHRH010000104.1 GCA_030037475.1 Acidobacteriaceae bacterium | reverse complement strand
AAATGCGTCAATTGCGGCTATGAAACCAGGCGGACTTATCGAATCGGCCTCAGCGCGGCCTACCCTGTCAGGTGCGGGTGCGCGAGGAGTTGGTGCGTCTGAAAATGGCTCCGCGCCGCAGGGATCCGCTCCCGTTTCCACATATTTCATCCGCTCCCGGATCGGCAAGATCTGTGTTGCCATCACCGGCGCGTCTCCGGCGGAAATGCTCCGCAACGCGGAGGAAATCTCCCGCGAAAACCATTTCGTCGAGTTCCGCCTGGACTACCTGCCCAATCCGATCGCGGCCCTGCCCAAAATCAGGCAGTTCCTCTACGAGCGGAGCGAGGTGACCGCCATCGCCACCTGCCGCCGCGCTGCGACGGGAGGCAGGTTCAAAGGCACGATCGCCGCCGAGCTGGAAATCCTCGAGAAGGCTGCGCTGGCTAACTGCCATCTCATCGACCTGGAACTGCAGACCGCCGAGCATATGAAGCCGGCGCAGATGCGGCGCCTGCGCTCGCGTGGAGCCGCGCTGATCATCAGCTATCACGACTTCGAGACCACGAAGGATCTTGACCGCATCTTCGAGCGGATCCATCCCTTCCAGCCCGAGTTCGTCAAGATCGTCTCCACGGCGAAGACCCTCTCCGATAACGTCACGATGATGCGCTTCCTTGACCGTCGCCGCGACGAGGCTAACCTCATCGGTATTTCCATGGGCGACCAGGGAATCATCAGCCGCGTGCTTGGGCTCCGCGCCGGCAGCGTCTTCACCTTTGCTTCCGCACACGCGGGCGAAGAAACCGGCCCGGGCCAGATCGACGCCCGCACGCTGCGCGAGACCTGGCGCATCGACCAGATTGATGCCTCCACGAAGGTCTATGGCGTGGCCGGCAATCCGGTTCGCCACTCGCTTTCGCCGCTCATGCACAACATGGCCTTCCGCCGCGAGACGGTGAACGGGGTCTTTCTCCCGCTCCAGACGACGCGCATGAACGATCTGCTCACCCTGACGCGGGAGGTCCCGCTGCACGGCCTGGCGATTACCATGCCGTTCAAGAGCGACATCCTCAGGCACCTGGAAAGGACCGACGCCCTCTCCGAGCGAATCGGCGCCTGCAATACCGTGGTCCGCGCGCAGGACGGCAAGCTCTACGGATTCAATACCGACGTGGCGGCCATCGTCCGCCCGCTGGAGCGGCGCCTGCCGCTTTCCGGCGCAAAGATCCTCGTTCTGGGCGCTGGCGGCGCTGGCCGCGCCGCAGCCTTTGGACTCGTCGAAAAGGACGCCGAGGTCTTTGTCTGCAACCGCACGCCGGAAACAGCCAAAAAGCTGGCCCGCCAGGCAAAGGCGAAGTTTATCCGCCGCGATCAGTTGGCGAAGGCCAGCTTCGACGTCATCATCAATGCGACGCCCGTGGGCATGCGCAGCCTCAAACCCGCCAGCCCGCTGGAGCCGAAAGAAATCAACGCGCGCCTGGTCTTCGACCTTGTCTATAACCCCATCGATACACCGCTCATTCGCATGGCGCGCGAAAAGGGCCTGCCCGTCGTGACCGGCGTGGAGATGTTCGTGCATCAGGGCGCGCGCCAGTTCGAAATCTGGACCGGCAAGCCTGCTCCGGAAGAAGAAATGCTGCGCGTCGTCGTGCATGCGCTGCGCCAGGACGCCACGGCGAGCCGCGCATAACCCGCGCGTTCCGTTTCGGCTCCCCCGCAACACGCCCTGTCCTGCCCGCTCCCTTTCGGATTCCCCCTGCTAAAAAGAACTGGAGAATCAGCCTTCCGTTTGACTATCATCGAGGCAAGTTCCTCATGGATCACGATGCCACTGAATCCGCGGTCGACCGGTTGATTGCTATGGCGGAAGACGAAAAGCCGCCGAAAACGGGGCCCGATCTGCCCGAAAATCCGCGCTCGCCGGAATCGATGGCCATGCTCCCCGACCCTCTGCGTGGCATCGAAGACAACCCGATGCTGAAGACCCTGCTCCAGTTCCGCATGCTCATGCCCTATCTGTCGCCCATGATGCCCCAGGAGCAGGATTCCGCCATGACCGGCCTCTCCACCGAGCTCAGGCAAAGCGTCGGCGATCTGCAGCTCGCGCAGCGCGATCTGCGCATGACCGTCCAGGAGCAGCTTGTCCAGATGAAGCGCGTCGAAGAAGAGATGCACCGCACGCGCGAAGCGACCGAGAAGAATGCCTTTGAGTCCGCGAATCTGGTGGAGGACATGAAGTCGGTGTATTCCCTGCTGAAGAAAACCGCGGGCGTTCTGGGCGTCATGCTGGCTGCGCTCGTCGGCGTCGCGGCTTACCTGCTGGTCCGGCACCCTCACGTGCTGCGCTGAGAAAACCGGGCAACGGTTCAGTGCCCTCGCACCCTCTTCCTGAAGAGGAGGAGCGTATGGCCGAACCGCTGAAGAATACGGAACAACCGCCTCGGGATGCGGATGAGGCGCGTCGGGCCGCCGCCGAGCATCACCGCCAGTCTCCCACGGAGCAGGTCCATCACGGCATGGAGCGCGCGCCGAGCGTCACCAGCCTGAGGCAGGAGATCCGCGCCCACGCCAATCGCCCTCACAAAGGCGACGTGGGCCGACCAGGAACCAACGAGGAAGTTTACCAAGGGTCGAAACAAAAGGAGCTGCCGTAGCGCCACCCTGCGCCGGAAACGTAATACCGATCGTCGATGCGAGTTCCGGAGGGACGGCGCAGATCTCCAACCCTCTGGGAAAGAAACTCGGCGTATTCTCTCCTGTTCAATCACGTTTTCCCCCGCTTCCCGAGCTATACTGCGCCGAGAGAACCTGCGGAGGTGAGGGGATGTCAACGGCCAGCCTGGAAGAACCGCAGCTGCCAATCGAGGCGGACGATTTCAGCGCACTCGAGCAGCGCGTTTTGCGCGCCGTGGAGATGGTAAAAACCGAGCGCGCGGCCCGCGCCGAGGCTGAGCAGGCTGCGACGCGATTCCGCCAGGCTGCGGAAGAAAAGGCAGCCGAGTTGCGGCAGGTCCGTGAACAGCTCCGCGCCTTTGAACGCGAGCGCGATCAGGTTCGCCGTCGCGTGGAAAAGCTCCTCAGGCAAGTCGACGAGATCGCCTCCTGACCCTCATGGACAACGATGCTCAGGCCATTACGGTAGACATTTACGATCAGGCGTACCGCCTGCGCGGCAACGACCGCGCTTACGTGGAGCGGCTGGCTGCCCTGGTCGATGCGAAAATGCGCGCCGTCGCCGCGCACGGCCGCACGGCCGACTCTCTGCGGGTCGCCGTCCTCGCCGCGCTCAATATCGCCGACGAGCTGCTGCGCCTTCAGGAAAAGTACGAAGCCGCCACCGGCTCTCCTGAGAGCGCCGAAGCTCTCCGCAGCCGCGCCCACTCCCTCAGCGGGCTGCTCGACGAAGTTCTGGGCGAGGAACGGAAAGCCGGTTAGGACATTACATGGCGTTCACGCGTGGCGGCGCGCCGCGGCCACCAGCGATGCACACGCCTCCGGTAATCCTCGTAATCCGCTCCGAATTTGCGGCCGAGCGCCGGCTCCTCGTAGAGCACCACGAACAGATGGAAAACCAGCAGGAACCCCACGGCATATACCAGCAGCCAGGCCGAGCGATAAAACAACGCAGCTCCTGCCAGCACCAGTCCCGCGCCCAGGTACATTGGATTGCGCACAAACCGGTACGGGCCGCGGATCACCAGCCGTCGCGGCGCGTCGAAGGGGGCCGGCGTTCCTTTCCCGATCCGAACGAATGTCGTCACGCACCACAAGACCAGCGCCATGCCCAGCGCGCAGACTACCGCGCCGCTTACCTGGGCCGGCCCGATCTCCGGCAGACGATGGATGCCGGTCC